>URTO01000174.1 GCA_900550745.1 uncultured Desulfovibrio sp.
GGCGGTAGGGGAGAAGCTCCCTTGAGAACGGCTTCTTGTTGTTGTTCATCATCATCTTCATCTTCTTCTTCTTCTTCTTCTTCTTCTTCTTCTTCTTCTTCTTCTTCTTCCCTCTTCGTTACAGCAAGCGCCAATAAAAACGCCCCGGCTTTTCGTGCGGGGCGCATCCTGACGGGAAAGCGGGCATGGCGCTCAATAGGAAGCGATGTAGTCATCCATGTTCGCCGCCGAGCAGTTGCGGCTTACCCAGAAGGCCGAAGCCCAAACCATGAGGGCCGTGGCTTCGGTATCGTCCAGACGTTTCAGCTTGGCCTCAAGGCTGCTGCGGCTCGCGCCGTAACGGGAAGGCAAATCGGTTTGCTCACACAGTTCGGCAACGCGCAGGAGAAGGTAGGAAAGGCGCGTATGGGCGGGGAGCAGGCGCTGATCGCGGTGGGCCGCAATGATGGTTTTAAGCTCCGGGCCGGTAAAGGTGCCTTTGATGGTCGTAATCGCACGGAAAAACGTGTCCACCGCCCACGGCAGAATGAATTCGGCCCCCGCACTCTTTGTGCGGAAGTAGTCCTTCAGCCAGCGTTCCTGCTGCTCGTTGATGCGTGCTGCGACCTGGGGCATGCGCGGCTCCTTGTGAAGAATATTGATGAGACGCTATCGCAGAATCCCTTACTGTTCAAGTGCCTCCGCGCCCGGAAGCTGTAAGCGGGAACATATCGCCATACCATACTTTTTTCATGGTCAGGCCGCAGGCCGGGGCCGTGAGGGGGGCCATCCGGCGATCGCAGGCGCCAAGGATGCCGGGAATGTCCGCCGGTTCCAGTTTGCCCCGCCCGACGGCGACGAGCAGCCCCATGATGTTGCGGACCATCTGCTTGAGAAAGCCGTCAGCCTCGAAGCGCCATGTGAGTTCAAGGCAGCCGTCGGGGAGGCGGCCCTCAGGGGTGCGGGTGATGGACAGGATGGTACGCACCGTCGTGCGGAGATCCGTCCCGGCGTTTTTCAGGCTGGCAAAGTCCCGTTTGCCAAGGAGGTATCGGCTCCCCTCGTCCATACGCCCCACATCCACAGGGCCGCAGGCCCAGACGAAAGGGAAGAGCTGCGGCGGCGTGTAACGCTTGGAAAGCCAGAGGCGGTATTCGTAGGTCTTGCGGACGGCGCTGTGCTGCGCGTGGAAGGTATCCGGCACAAGGACGGCGTCCGCGATGCGTATGTCGCGCGGCAGGAGCGTGTTGAGGGCCAACTGCCAGTCCATGCGGGCGCGCGATTCGGGAATGTCGAGATGGGCGACCTGCGCTTCGGCGTGAACGCCCGCGTCAGTCCGTCCGGCGCCGTGCACGTGGACACGCTCGCCGAGCACATGGGCCACGGCATCCTCGATGATGTTCTGAATGGTGGGCAGGGGGGAGGTGTTTTTGAGGGCCTGCGTCTGCCACCCGTGGTATTGGGTGCCTACGTAGGCTATCGTCAGCTTGAGGCGGGGCATGGAAGACCTTTGGGAAAGACGAAAACGACAAGAGTCCCGACCCCCGATCCGCAACAACGGCGGGGCTGACGGAACTACAGCATCAGGGCCGGTTCGGAGCGGGGCGTCTGCCCCTCTCCGGGACTACTTGGAACGGTGTTCGCTGCTGGTGATGCTAAAGGCGAGGGCATAGAGATAGTGGAAGAAATCCACGTACTCCACGACGACCTTTTCAGGTACGTGAATCCGGGCCCCCGCGAAGTTCAGGATGCCGCATACGCCCGCTTCGACCAGGTGGTCGGCCGCACGCTGCGCACGTTCCGGCGGCGTGGTGATGATCCCGATTTCAATGCCCTTGGCGTCCACGGCGGACTTAAGGTCGCTCGTACACGTGACTTCCAGCCCATAGACCTGCTCACCGATCTTGAACGGATCACAGTCGAAAGCCCCCACGATGTTGAAGCCGCGGGCCTTGAATTCGGCATGGTGCAGCAGTGCGCGGCCGAGGTTGCCCACCCCGATCAACGCGGCGCGCCATTCGCGGTCGACGCCAAGGGAAGCTTTGATGGCGGCGATGAGGCTGGCTACATTGTAGCCTACGCCACGCACGCCGAATTCGCCAAAATAGGCAAGGTCTTTGCGCACTTGGGATGCGTTCACGTCGCATGCTTCAGCAAGCGGGCCGGAGGAGATGACCTCCACGCCGTTGCGCTGCATGCTTTCAAGCACTTGAACGTATACGGCAAGGCGACGAATGGTGGCTCTGGGAATACGTTCGCTTTTCAATGAGAGCATAGTGGTATCGCATTGCTAAAGTTGAAAAAACAAGAGGAGAGAACGGCGCTGCCGGTCCCTCCCCGGAAACCCCGGCAGGCCGGGGCCCGCCGGGAATAAGCCGCTTGCTTATTAGATGAAGGGGTTGGCGAACAGGATGATCAGGTTCACCACGAGGGAGTAAATGGCCAGCGATTCCACGAAGGCGAGGCCAAGGATGAGGCTGACCTGAATCTTGCCGGCAGCGTCGGGGTTGCGGGCGATGCCTTCGCAGGCGCTCTTCAGGCCGAGGCCCTGACCGATGCCGCAACCGGCGGCGGCGACGGCCATGCCGATGGCGCAGCCGAAGACGGCGAGGCCGAGAGAGGCGGAATCCAGTTTCACGGGAGCGCCGTCGGCGGCGAAGGCGAGGCTGGCGATGCCCATCATGGCCACGGTGCTGAGCAGGGTCACAAGAATCTTGCGCATGTATATTGCTCCTTGAGCGGTTGTATTGTGTTGGTCAGAAGACCATTTCCCCCGAAAGGTACGGCCCCCTTAGTGGGCCGGTTCCATAGCGCCCTTGAGGTAGATGAGGGCCAGCATATAGAAGATGAAGGCCTGCAATACCTTGGCGAGCAGGAACAAGAAGTAGATGGGCAGCGTGCTCACGAGCGGCGCCATGAGGAAGAAGAGCAGGAGCACGATTTCCTCGCCGCGGATGTTGCCGAAAAGACGGAGCGTCAGCGACAGCGGGCGGGCGAGGTGCGAAATGAATTCAAGGATCATCATGAACGGCGCCAGCGGGAGCATGGGGCCCATGAAATGGTGGATATAGTGGCCGCGCCAGCGCTTGATGCCCTGATAGTTGTAGTACAGGAACACGAACAGGGCCATGCCGATGTTGGTGTTGATGTTGGCGGTCGGGGCGTCGCAGGCGGGGATGAGGCCGAGTATGTTCTGTACGGCGATGAAGAGGAACAGGCCGCCGAGCACGGGGAAGACCTTGCGCCCGTCCTCGCCCATGTTGGTGACGGTAAAGTCCTCAAGCCCGCCTATGATTGACTCGAAAATGTTTTGCATCCTGCCGGGAACCAGCGAAATATTGCGGCGCACAAGCCAGCCGACGGCAAAGAGGATGAGCATGGCCATCCATGTATAGAAGACATGCCTGAATTCCACCGTCTGCCCGGCGATGGTGATATGATCCAGATGAACCAGTTCGGAGATGAGAATCGGCTCAGGAAGTCCGCCTGCCATGTGTGCGCTCCTTCAAATGTCATTTACGCGTACGATGCGTCCGAAAAGAGGCGTCCCCAAGGGTGGCGGACACGCCTTTTCATGCCGGCCGGAATCGGTTTCGATAATCGGCTGTAAACACAGCCTCATGGAACTCATGATGCGGCTTGCGCGGGCCCTCTGCAACCCGTCAGATCGGCTTTTTCAAAGCCTTTTTCAGGCCTCCCGCGGTCATGCCGACGAGAAGCACGCCAAGCCCCAACAGTACCGCAGAGATAGGGCCTTTAAGCCATACCAAAACCATGTACAACAAAATTCCGGTAAATAAAAGTCTCATGTTCGTGCGGAGGAGAAGGGCCATAAGGCTGCTTTTGCTCCAACCTGCCGAGATTACTTTAGGAACAAATTTTATTAAGGCAAAAAAATTCCATGCGGAGAGCAGTGCTCCGAAGCCGAACCAGAAGATCCACGCCCCCGCCGGGTGAAACGGCCAGAGCGCTGCGCCGAAAATCAGGGACAGGGCGACGACGCCGATCTGCCAGCACAGGATTTCCCGGAGCGTGGGATCCTGCACGCCGCTCCGCCACAGCCTCTTTTCCAGCCAATGGAACGGGCCGTTATTTCTGCCGCTTTTTGCCTGCATCGTCCTGTTCCCCTTGGCGGAGCAATATGCGCGCATCCAGCCAGATGTTACGGAATCCCGCACCGACACCCACAATGAGGCCCACGCCGGCGCACCACGGATAGGTTCCGAGCCATTTGTCCAGCCAGTACCCAAGCAGGCAGCCGACGATGATGCCCGAAACGAGGTGCAGGCCCATGACGCTGGCGCGTCCCAGCGAGTCGAACAGGCCCTGCTTATTTTCTTTTGACGGCATTGGAGTTCCTTGTTGGGGAGGGGGAATATCTTTTAGAAAAAATACTCCCCTCCTCAAACCCACCCCATCCTCCCTAAAACGTCCGTAAGGGGCAATGGCGGGCGGGGCTGCTTAAAGGGTTGTGGCCTCTATCATCCGTCTCCCGAAACAACTGAGAAACGCCCGATTTTCAGGCGAGTTTTCGGAAGCAATCCCATTGTTTCCGGGGCAACTGGGACATATCGGCGGTGTGCCCGCAGACGTCAGGGGTGCGCCTTTCCCCTGTACAGGCGGAAAAGATGAACTGGCCCGCCCCGTCCGATGCCCCCGCTTTCCCCGTGTGCGGAGGGAAGAGTATCGGCGTAATAGCCGCATTGAGGCCGATAGACGGCTTTCCCCGTGTGAGGGGGGAAGAGCCTCAATGCGGACCCGTTCCTTATCCGTATGCCCAGGCTTTCCCGCGTGCGGGGGGAAGAGCCCCCGCCTCCGAAACGTAAACAACACTAGGCGGCTTTCCCCTTGTGTGGGAGGGGAAGAACGTTCCCCAAACTTTTATGACAGGGCACCGCAGCCTTTTCGTATACGGGAGGGAATGAGCGGCCCTTCAGCACGGAGCCGTTTTCATACGGGCTTCTTGCAGGGAGCGCAATCCTTTTACCGCGTAATGCTTTTTCTTTTGGCTCTGTTCTAGTATGTGGTTGTTTCATCTCCACAGTGCGGTGAAAAATACAGCCTTTTTCTCCGGTTTTCCCCTTGGCGGATTCCACGTTTAAGGCGTTTTTCCGGTT
>URTO01000175.1 GCA_900550745.1 uncultured Desulfovibrio sp.
CACAATGGGAAGTGAGCCGGAGGGCGGATGCGCGCCCGCCCGTCCCCTCACCCTTCACATAGCCGTTCCCTGTGACGCGGGGAACGCCAAGGAGACAGGACGTGATCAACGTTATCGATCAAGACAAATGCATCGGATGCGGAACCTGCTTCAAGTCGTGCAGCCTCGACGTCTTCCGCCTCGACACCGACCAGCGCAAGGTTTCGCCCTGCATGGCGGCGTGCCCGGCAGGTACCGACATTCGCGGCTACAATGCCCTCGTCCAGCAGGGCAAGCTTGAGGAAGCCGCCAAGAAACTCCGCCAGACCAACCCCTTTCCCGGCATCACGGGGCGCATCTGCTTCCACCCCTGCGAAAAGGAATGCGCGCGCAATGCCGTGGACGGCGCGGTGAACATCAACGCCGTCGAGCAGTTCCTCGGCGATCTCGGTTTGCCCGAAGAACAGCCCGCCATCCGGCATACCGCCAAGGTTGCCGTGGTGGGTTCCGGCCCCGCCGGGCTTTCCTGTGCCTGTTTTATGGCCCGTATGGGCTATCCCGTCACCGTTTTCGAGGCCGCACCGCACCCCGGCGGCATGCTCCGCTACGGCATCCCGGCCTACCGCCTGCCCGACGCCGTGGTCGAGGCGCATGTGGCCCGGCTTGAAGCGCTCGGCGTCAGCTTCCGCTGCAACACCCGCATCGGCAAGGGAGGCGACCTGACCCTCGGCGACTTGCGCCGCCGCGGTTACAAGGCTTTCCTCCTTGCCCCCGGAACCAGCCTCAGCCGCAAACTCGCCATTGAAGGCGCCGAATTGCCCGGCGTGCTGTGGGGCGTGGAGTTCCTCCGCGCCGTGCGCAGCGATCACGCCCCGGCATTTTCGGGCCACGTCGTGGTCGTGGGCGGCGGCGACGTCGCCGTTGACGCGGCCATTTCCGCCAAGCGCCTCGGCGCGGCGTCCGTGAGCATGGTTTCCCTTGAATCGGAAAGCGAACTGCCCGCCTATCCGCACAACATCGCCGACGCCCGCGAAGAAGGCATTGATTTCCAGTGCGGCTGGGGCCCGGTGCGCGTCGAAGGCACGGGCGCCGTTTCCGGCCTCACCGTCAAAGCCTGCCTTTCCGTCAAGGACGCTTCCGGCGCGTTCCGCCCGTCCTTTGATGAAACGCAGACCCGCACCATCCCCGCCGATGCCGTGATCTTCGCCATCGGGCAGGCCGCCGATCTCGATCCCTTTGCGGAGGACGTGGCCATCACGCCCCGCCGCACCATCGAAACCGCCGCCGTCACCTTTGAAACCTCCCGCCCCGACGTATTCGCGGCGGGCGACGCGTCCAGCGGCCCGGCCTCGGCCATCCAAGCCATCGCCGGAGGCCGCGAGGCGGCTTACTCGATGGACCGTTACCTGCGCGGAGGCCAGATCCTCGCCAACCGCGCCGCCGTCCGCGAAACCGTGGACAAGGACAGGCTCCCCGGCGAAGGGGTGCTCCTCTCCCCGCGCAACGAGCGCGCCGTGACCGACGCCCCCGGCTTTGAAGAACGGCGGCAGGGGCTGGATCTCCACGCCGTGCTGGCGGAAGGCATGCGCTGCATGACCTGCGGGGCCAAGGCCCGCATCGCCTACAACGACGACTGCATGACCTGCTTCACCTGCGAGCTCCGCTGCCCGGCGGAAGCCATCAACGTGCATCCTTTCAAGGAACCGCTCCCGCGTACCCTTGAAATCCATTGCGAGGACTAGCCATGAGCGCGAAACCTTTTGTTTTCGATACGGACGTGCTGATCATCGGCGGCGGCTTTTCGGGTTCGTGGGCCGCATTGACGGCCCGGCAACATGTGGAGAACGTGCTCATCGTCGACAAGGGCCCCCGCGACTGGGGCGGCCTCGGCGGGATGTCCGGCGGCGACATGATCGTCAAGCAGCCGGAGTTCGCCGCCGAGGATCTGGTCGAAGAGCTGGTCTATTACTACGACGGGCTGTGCGAGCAGGACGTGCTTGAGGAAATCCTCAACCAGTCCTACGAGCGCTTCAAAGATTACGAGAAGATGGGCCACAAGTTCGCCCGCGACGATTCCGGCAGGCTCATGAGCATCCCCCAGCGCGGGCTCGAACTCATGCGCTACTACTTCTACCACCCCTACGGCAAGGGCGGCGCGCACACCACCCAGATCCTCAATGCCGAGCTCCAGCGCCTCAACGTCCAGCGCATCGGGCGCGTCGAGATCACCGATCTCATCAAGGACGGCGACGCCGTTTCCGGGGCCGTGGGCTTCCACGCCCAGAGCGGCACGCCCTGCCTGTTCCGGGCCAAGGCCGTCATCCTCGCCGCCCACAACGGCGGCTGGAAGGGCTCGTACCTGCTGAACACCTGTGCGGGCGAGGGCGCGGCGCTGGCCTACGGCGCGGGCGCTTCCCTGCGCAACATGGAGTTCATCGAGAACTGGAACGTGCCCAAGCTGTTCGCGTGGGAAGGCCAGACCGGGATGCTCCCCTACGGCGCGCGCTTCCTCAACGGCGAGGGCGAGGACTTCATGCGCCGCTATTCCCCCAAGCTCGGAGCCAAGACCGACCCGCACTACAACGTGCGCGGCATGGCCTTTGAAGTCCGGGCCGGACGCGGGCCGATCTACTTCGACACCAGCACCATGAGCCCTGAGGGGGTCGAGATCATGACCCCCACCGGCGGCTGGATGAAGCTCAACGACACCAAGCTGAAAGAACTCGGCATCGACTTCTTCAAGAGCAAAACCGAATGGATGCCGCAGGTGCTCACCTCATTCGGCGGCACCGTGGCCGACAAGGACGGCTGGAGCGGCATTCCGGGCCTGTTCGTGGCCGGACGCGCCCGCAGCGTCACCCCCGGCGTCTACATGGGCGGCTGGGATACCTGCAAGACCACCACGACCGGCTACATCGCCGGGAACAGCGCGGGGCAATACGTTTCCGGGCTTACCTCCGCGCCGCGGTTCGACGACGCCCACGCCTCAGGCACGCTCGACGCCACCCTGTCCCTGCTCGGCAAGCCCGGCGTCTATCCCAAGGACGTGGTGCGGCTCATGCAGGAGCTCATGGCCCCGATGGACGTGTGCATCCTCAAGACCGGCAAGGGCCTGACCCGCTCGCTGGAACGCCTTGAAGACGCCAAGCAAAACATCCTGCCGTATATGACCGCCCCTGAGCCGCACTATCTGGTCAAGCTCGTGGAAGCGCGCTCCATGGCGCTGATCACCGAAATGTACCTGAAGGCGTCGCTCATGCGCAAGGAATCGCGCAGCGGCCATTACCGCGAGGACTTCCCCGAACGCCACGGCGATCCGGCGTGGATCGTCATCCGCAACGGGCGCGACGGCATGGATCTGCGCACCGACCCCGTTCCGCTGGATCGTTATCCGGTGAAGCCGCACCGCTACTATATGGACAACTTCGCCTTCCCCAAAACATCGGCCCTCTAAGGCAGCGTCCGCCGCGCCGGAATCCCCTATCCCGGCGCGGCTCCCCGACATCTGAACCCGCCTTCCGCAGGAGTCCCCATGAACCGTGTCCTGACATTAAAGTGGTTCGCCGTGCTCGGCATCGCCAGCCTGTTCTACCTGCTGGCTCCCCGTGATGTTTCGCCTCAGATGCCCCTCTATCTTGCGATGACCTCCGCAGCGGTCATCATCTGGACCTTCGATCTCTTGCCCGCCGTGGCCGTCGCCGCCGCGCTGACCTTCCTCTACCTGCTGACCAACATGGCCCCGCCCGAAGTCGTCCTTGGGCCGTGGACCACCGTGCTCATCTGGACCACCTTCGGCGCGGCCATCTTCGGCGAAGCCATGGAAAAGACCGGGCTCGCCAAGCGCGTGGCCCTGCGCTGCATGCTCCTCACGGGCGGCACGTTCACCGGGATGCTCATCGGCTTCGCCATCGGCGGCATCATCCTCGGCCTCCTGCTGGCCTCCGGGTTCGCCCGCACGGTCATCTTCTGCGCCATCGCCGTGGGCATCATCAGGGCGCTGGAAATCGATCCCAAGTCCCGCCTGTCCTCCGTCATCATCATCGCCTGCTTCTTCGCGGCGGCGGCCCCGACCATGCAGTTCCTGCACACCTCGGAGTCCTTCATCTGGTCGTTCCAGGTGCTTATGAAGGCCATCGGCGGCAATGTGGACTGGTGGGAATACCTGGACCACGTCTGTTTCATCAACACCATCTACGTCGCGCTGTCCTTCCTGACCATCTATTTCATGCGCGGCAAGGTGGATCTCCCCGAAGGCGCGAAGCTCAAGCTCATCCTTGAAGAGCGCCTCGCTGAAATGGGCCCCATGTCGGTTTCCGAAAAGCGCCTCCTCATCCTCGCCATCCTCAGCATCCTCGGCTTCATGGTCGAGCCGTGGACCGGCGTGAACGCCGTATACGTCCTCTGCCTCGTGGCCCTGTTCTGCTACATGCCCGGCATGAAGATCATGGAGCCTTCCTCCTTCAACAGCCTGAACATCGTGTTCCTCGTCTTCGTGGCGGGCTGTATGGCCATCGGGTTCGTGGCGGGCGAAGTCGGAGCCAACAAGTGGGCCGTCTCGTCCATCATCCCGTTCCTCAAGGAACTGCCTCCCACCCTCGGCGTGCTCTGTTCCTACCTCGCGGGCGTGCTCACCAACCTGCTCCTGACCCCCTTCGCGGCGACCGTGGCCTTCACCCCGGCGTTCGGCGAACTCGGCATCCAGATGGGCATCAACCCCCTGCCCCTGTTCTACGCCTTCGAGTACGGGCTCGATCAGTACTTCTTCCCCTATGAAGGCGTCATGTTCCTCTACATCTTCACCACGGGCTGCGTGACCCTCAAGCACGTCATCCCCACAATGATCGCCCGCTGCATCGTCGCCGGGACGTTCATCGTGGCCATCGCCATCCCCTACTGGAAGTTCATCGGCATCATGTAGCCCCGGCGCGGCCCGCTCCCGCGCCTCTCCTCCCGCCCACGGATGCCCCGCATCCTGACACAAAAGGCATTGCCGCACCCCGGCCTGATGGCGGGATGCGGCGGTGCCTTTCCGCGATCGCCCCGCCTCCTTGACACGCCGCCCAGCCGTGCCCACATTCAGACAAAACGCGGGACAGAGGAGGCCGCCATGAGCGAC
>URTO01000176.1 GCA_900550745.1 uncultured Desulfovibrio sp.
CAGGACGGCATGTTCGGCCGACGGCGGCCGACCGGGGCCATATGTTGCCAAGCACTTGCCATGTCTTGTGTCTTGACACGTGTTTGCCCGGTCGCCTACACCATGATGACGGTGAAAAAGCGCGCCCGTTCCCCCTTGCGGGAAAAGGGCGCCAAGGACGGTTTTCCTGTCTCATGACGTGCCGCGGCCAAGAGGCGAATGGTTTTCAGCAACACAACCATTTCAAGAGGCGAAGGGTATGGAGGATAGGCAGAACAACGCGCCTTCCCACGAGAAGGCCCGCAGTCTGGCAAAACGACTTGAATTCGGTCCCGCACCGTTCATCGTCGGTCTTGTCGTTGCGCTCGTGTTTGGCTGGTGGATTTTCCCGGAACTTTTGTTCAGCAGACAGGATCAGCCTGTGCAGTTCAGCCATGAGACGCATCTCAAAGATGCTTCCCTGGACTGTTCGGTCTGTCACCATCTCCGTGCGGACGGGACGTTCGACGCCCTGCCCTCCACGAAGGACTGTGCGGTCTGCCACTCGCAGATGCTCGGCAAAAGCAAGGCCGAACGGGTCTTCTTCAACGAATACGTCAAGAAGGGCAAGGAAGTGGACTGGAAAGTCTACCAGAAGCAGCCTGACAACGTATTCTTCAGCCATGCCGTGCACTCGCTGGCGACCTGCAACAACTGTC
The DNA here is from genome assembly GCA_900550745.1 of uncultured Desulfovibrio sp. Taxonomy (GTDB): domain Bacteria; phylum Desulfobacterota; class Desulfovibrionia; order Desulfovibrionales; family Desulfovibrionaceae; genus Bilophila. The sequence goes on from URTO01000176.1 coordinate 678, forward strand.
ATGAGTTCTCCGAGCGTGAGCTTTGTTCCTCGTGCCATCTCGACATGGCTTCCAGCAAAAAGCCGCCCGTGTTCCGCGAGAACAGGATCTCCGGCTACAGCCAGGACACCATGAAGATGTGGCAGTGTGAAGCATGCCATGCCAATCCCAATCACTTTGGCAGCACCAATGCCAGCAACGCGTGCTTTGTCTGCCACAAGTAAGGAGACACCAATGCTTGACAGACGAGGCTTTCTGAAATTCATCGGCGGGGCCGCCGTGGGTACGCTGGCGACTCCTGTGATCTGGAAGGGTTTGGACGATATCTCCATCTGGTCGCAAAACTGGCCGTGGATCCCTTCCCTGCAATACGGCAACAACGAAAACACGTATATCCGCACGGTCAGCAAGCTCTGCCCTTCCGCCGGGGCCACCAAAATCCGCCTCGTGGGCGGGCGTCCCGTGCGCGTCCTCAGCGATCCTGAGAGCCCGCTTGGCGGCGGCGTCACCGCGCTGGCCGCCACCGAAGTCCAGATGCGCTACAGCCCGGCCCGCCTCAAGCGGCCCCTGCTCCGCAGCCCGGACGGGGCCTACGGGGAAATCACGTGGGAAGAGGCTGAAAAGCTGCTGCTCGAAAAACTCGCCGCAGCCAAGAAACAGGCCGGGTGTGACCATGACAGCGTGGTCTGCATTTCCGGCGACGAAAACGGCACCATGAACGAGCTGCTCGCGGGCTTTGCCGCCCAGACCGGCTCAGGCCACTTCTTCGCCATGCCCAGCGATGCGCAGACCACCGCGCAGGCGTGGAGGCTCATGGGTGGGCGCGGGCGCGTCGGCTTCGACATCCCCAACAGCGACTACGTCTTCGCCGTCGGCGCCAACGTGCTGGAAACGTGGGGCCCGGTGGTCGTCAACCGCCACGCGTGGGGGCAGGCCCGTCCTGCGGGCGCCGAACCCGCCATGCGCCTGGCCTATGCCGGGCCCGTACAGAACAACACGGCCGCGGGCGCCGATCTCTGGCTGCCCATCAAGCCCGGCACGGAACTGTTCCTGCTCCTTGGCGTCGCCCGCCAGCTCATCAAGGACGGCGTGGCCGCCCCCGCCAAAGGGCTGGATGAATTCGTGGAGCTGGTCGCCAAATGGACGCCGGAAAAGGTCTGCGCAATCACGGGCCTCATGCCCGAACGCTTCGCCGCCGTCGTCGAAGGGCTCAAGAAGGCCAAGAAGCCCCTCGTGGTCGTCGGTTCCGAGATGGATCAAGGCGGCGGCACCGCCCCCGTCCGCATCGGCATGGCGATCAACATGCTCCTCGACCGCGTGAACAAGGAAGGCGGGATGCGCGTTATCCCGCTGGCCCCCGCCGCGGTGAAAGGTTCCGCATCCTATGACGTGCTCATGCAGGGCGACCTTGTCAGCTACGCCGCTGAAATGGCGCAGGGGAACAGGCCCGAAGTGGGCGTCCTCATGATCTATGAGGCAAACCCCGTCTATGCCCTGCCCGGCAAGGACATTGAAGCCGTCTTCAAGAAAAGCGGCTTCTCGGTGGCCTTCACCTGCTTCTTCGATGAAACCGCCCGCCGCTGCGATCTCGTGCTGCCCAACGCCCTGGGCCTCGAACGCTACGACGACGTGGCCGACCCCTTCGGCTACGGCAAATTCGTCTACGCGCTGGTTCGCCCCGTGGCCGAGCCGCTCTATCAGGCGCGGCCCGCCGGCGACGTGATCATCGACATGGCCTACAAGCTCGGCATCAACCTCGGCGTTTCCGACGTCGTGACCATGCTCAAGACCAAAGCCTTCAACATGGGCGCCGACTGGGGCTCCCTGAGCGACGGCAACGTCTACGTCAGCGACATCGTGGTTCCCCAAAAGGTATTGAAAGAGATCTTGGAGTACGGCTCAGATTCCGGACTCTCCGCCGCCATCGAGAAGGCCGAAGCCCAAGCCTCCTCCGGCAAGGGGCTGGCCGTGGCCTTCGTGAGCAAGCTTGGCCTCGGCACGCCCGAAACCGCCATCCCGCCCTTCAACACCAAGCTCATCACCAACGATGAACTGGACAAAAACGTGCTCGTCGCCGCCGTCAACGGGGCCACGCTCAAAAAGCTCGGCCTGTACGAGGGCAACCGCGTCGTCCTGACCGGCAAGGCCGGGAAGGTTATGGCGAAGATCCGCGTCTTTGAAGGCGTTACCGACGATACCGTAGCGTTGACCATGGGCTTCGGGCATACGGCTTTCGGGGAGTTCAACGACGGCAAGGGCATGGACGTTATGGCCCTCGTCACGCCCTCTTTCGAGCCCGGTTCCGGCCTCTCCGTCTGGAACGATACCCGCGTGAACGTCGCCCAAGCATAAGGATTCGTAATCATGTCCGAAGTGAAAGAATTCGACATCAAATGGACAATGGTCGTCGATCTTGACAAGTGCACGGGCTGCGGCGCCTGCATGGTGGCCTGCCAAGCCGAAAACAATGTCGCCCCCAACCCCGACGGCACGAACAAGGTCCGCTCCATCAACTGGATGAAGGTGTACCGCCTCTCCAACAATAAACCGTTCCCGGAACACGACACGGCCTACCTGCCCCGCCCCTGCATGCAGTGCGGGAAGCCCTCCTGCGTGTCCGTCTGCCCCGTCGTCGCCACCGACAAGAACGAAGAGGGCGGCATCGTCAGCCAGGTCTATCCCCGCTGCATCGGCTGCCGGTACTGCATGGCCTCATGCCCTTACCATGCCCGTTACTTCAACTGGTATGATCCGATCTGGCCGGAAGGCATGGAAAAAACCCTCACCCCGGACGTTTCCGTCCGTCCCCGCGGCGTGGTGGAGAAGTGCACCTTCTGCCATCACCGCTGGATGAAGGCCAAGGACAAGGCCATTGCCGAGGGGCGCAACCCCTACGATCTGGCCGATGGGGAATATGTGACCTCCTGCACCGAGGTATGCCCCAACGGGGCAATCTCCTTCGGCGATTCCAAGAATCCCGAACACAAGGTGTATGAGCTGATCCGGAGCCCCCACGCCTTCCGCCTTCTGGAGCGCCTGGGAACCGACCCGCAGGTGTACTACCTGAGCAAGCGCGAATGGGTGCGCCGTCAGGGCGACAACTACCTGGAAAACGAAAAGACCAAGGGGTAGGTCAATGGAAGTGAAAAACTACAACCAGCCCGTCGACGCCGCCCTCTTCCCTGAAGGGTGCCCGCGTTGTTCGCTGCTGAAATTCCTGCTGCATCTTGTTCCCGTGGCCGCGGTCGGCCTGTGGGGCGCCTATGCCGCCTTCCGCGTCCTTGCCTATGGCCTCGGCGAAACCGGCCTTGACGACTACTTCGGGTTCGGCCTCTGGATCACCTTCGACCTCGCCGTCATCGCCCTCGGCGCGGGCGCGTTCTTCACCGGCGCGCTGCGCTACCTGCTGAACATCGACGCCTTGAAGAACATCATCAACCTGACGGTCGTGGTGGGCTTCCTGTGCTACTCCGGCGCCATGCTGGTGCTCGTTCTCGACATCGGCCAGCCGCTCCGCGCATGGTTCGGCTACTGGCATCCGAACGTCCACTCCATGCTGACCGAAGTCATCTTCTGCATCACCTGCTACTGCACCGTGCTCATCATCGAGTACGTGCCTTTGGCGCTGGAAAACCGGCAGTTGGCGAAGAACAAGCTCGCCCACGCCATCGCCCACAATTTCCACCTGATCATGCCCCTGTTCGCGGGCATCGGCGCCTTCCTGTCCACGTTCCACCAAGGCTCCCTCGGCGGCATGTACGGCGTGCTTTTCGGCCGCCCCTACATCCTGCGCGACGGCTTCTTCATCTGGCCGTGGACGTTCTTCCTGTATATCCTCTCCGCCGTGGGTTCCGGCCCCATGTTCACCGTGCTCGTCTGCACGTTCATGGAAAAGCTCACCGGCCGCAGGCTCGTCTCCTGGGACGTGAAGCAGCTCATGGGCAAAATCGCCGGGACGATGTTCACCATCTACATGGTGTTCAAGCTGGCCGACACCGCCGCGTGGGTTTGGGACATCCTCCCCCGTTCCGGCATGACTTTCGATCAGATGTTCCACGGCTGGATCTACGGCAAGTGGCTCCTCTTCGCCGAGCTCGTGGTTTGCGGCGTCGTGCCCGCATACCTGCTCTTCTCGAAGAAGTGCCGCTCCAACCCGGCCCTGTTCTACCTTGGCGGCATCCTCGCCTGCGTCGGCGTGACCATCAACCGCTACGTCATGACCGTTCAGGCCCTCGCCATCCCGGTCATGCCCTTCGACACATGGGAATTCTACACTCCCAACTGGGCCGAATGGGGCGCGTCCTTCATGGTCATTTCCTATGCATGGCTCTGCCTTGCCATCTCTTACCGCTATCTCCCAAGTGGATGGCTTGCTTTCGTCCAATTCCCCCAGTAATGGAGTGCGTGGCTGCTGGTGTCCGTCAAACCAA
>URTO01000177.1 GCA_900550745.1 uncultured Desulfovibrio sp.
ACCCGGCTTTCAGATGCACCTTGACGGTTCGCACTTTTTGGTGGATACTGTTTATGGGGGCTTGATCGTTTGCCCAAGCGTTGGCGGCATGGGGCAAGTTAGGCTGGATAGGAACACCTATACCGGATTTTTGGGGACTGCGGGGGACGGATTGCTTTTTCGGATTGGTATGGGTACACAAAAAGCATGGAAAATGAAAAGGCTATCCCCGGCGGGCGGGTGGATGGCTCCGGAAACCGCGAGGTGCGGGGCACATGGCGGTTTTCTGGGGAACACCCCTTGTTTGCTGAACATTTCCCCGGTGCCCCAAGGGTTCCGGGAACGCTCGTCATTGAGGCTATGCGGACCGGTGCGGAAGCCCTCTTTCCCGGCTGGCGTGTTCTGGGCGTGAAGCGGTTCCGCTTCCGTCATTTCATTGAGCCGGGGGAGTATGATTACGCATTCACCCCCCAGCCCGATGCGGCGGCGATCCGGTGCGTCTTGCTGTCCGGTGGACGCCGTATGGCTGAGGGGACGCTCCTTGTTGCGGCGGATCCCGTGCGGGGGGAGGCATGAAACTGCTTTTCAAAGGGCCGGTCATCATTACGGGGGGAAGCAGCCAGCTCGGCATGGTGTTGGCCCGTGCCCTCAGGGAGGAGGGCGCGGAAACGCTTTCCGTCTGCCGTTCGTCCGAAGGGATCGCGCGTTGCGGGGAAGCGGGGCTTTGCTGTCTTCCGCTCGGCGAACCGGAAAGCCTGCCGGAACGGTGCCGGGGGCTGCTCGGCGAACCGCCCGCCCATCTGGTTGACCTGATGCATTCGCGTTTTGAAAGCCTGATTGCCGGGGCCGCGCCGGAAGCGATTATGGAATGGGCCGCCGTGGATATCGGCCTGCGTGCCCGCCTTGTCCGCGCGGTGGGGCGCTCCATGCTGGCCCGCCGGTTCGGGCGCTGCGTGTTCGTTTCATCCAGCGCCGCCGAGTGCCCGGCTGAGGGGCAGGGGTATTATGCGTCCGCCAAGCTGGCTGGCGAGGCCCTGTACAGGAGCCTTGCCGTGGAGCTGTCTGGAAGGGGGATCACCGCCTGTTCCTTGCGCCTGAGCTGGCTGGATGCCGGGCGGGGTGCGGCATTTCTTGAGCGCAGGAGGGAGGGCGCAGAAAAACGGATGCCTATCGGTCGGCTGGTTCGCATGGATGAGGCCGTTGAAACCGTGTCGTTTTTGCTTTCAGCTTCGGCCTCCTCGGTCAATGGCACGGTAGTGACGCTGGATGGCGGGCTTTCGGCGACGAAAACCACATTTTGAGGATAGTAATGGATTACTCGGAAATAACGGATAAGGTATGCGGCATTGTTGCCGACATTTTTGAACGCGACCCCCGGACGCTTTCCGGCGCAACCCGGCTCATGACGGATTTGCCTTGTGAGTCCATCGATTTGTTGGAGATCGGCGCACGGCTGGGCCAGACGTTCCACATCCTTGTTGATGACGATGTGGTGTTCCTGCGTTCCCTGCGTTACCATGTGGCGCATGGCGGCGAACCTGAAGCGGTTATCCGCCGTGAATATCCCTACCTTTCCCCGGAACGCGTGAAGGCGCTCGCCCTCGGCTTGTCCAACTCGGATGCCGTCCCGCAGCTCTGCCTTGATGACATTGCGGCGTACGTCCGTGCGGCGCTGCCTTCGCAGGAAGATGAATAGGGTCGTCATCACCGGCATAGGCTGCTGTACCAGCCTCGGATGGGAGCAGGGCGGCATTGCGCGGGCGTTTGCCGGCGGGTGCCCGGCGTTCGCCCCAAGCGAAGCCCTGCCGGGGTATTCCTCCTGCCCCGTTTCCGATTTGGGGGATGATGCGGCGTATTCCCGTTTTTCGGCATGGCGGCACCGCCGCTATCTGAACCGGGGGGCGGCGCTTGCCGTCTTGTCCGGCCTTCGGGCGGCGGCTTCGGCGGGATTCGATCCGCACATGCCTCCACAGACCTGCCTGATAGGGGCATCCGGCCCCATGCTGGATTTCGATCGGGAAAGCGGGCTTCCTCCGGCGGATTCCGAGGCGCTCGACGCCCTATGGCTCTTGCGTTGGCTGCCTAATACCGCCAACTCCGCGTTGGCGCGTTTTCTCAATATCCACGGGGAGGGCCTCGTGATCGGGACGGCGTGCGCGTCCGCGTTGCAGGCTATAGGGGAGGGCTTCCGGCGCGTGCGGTACGGCCTTTCGGAAACCGTCCTTTGCTCGTCCGGGGATTCCCGCCTTTCCCGCGGCGGGATGCTTGGGTATGCCAAAGCCCACGCGCTCAGCCGGAACCCCGTGCCGTCGGAAGCGTCCCGCCCCTTTGACGAGGCCCGTGACGGTTTTGTCCCCGGCGAGGGTGGGGCCGCTTTCGTGCTTGAATCCTTGGAGTCGGCGCGGGCGCGTGGGGCGGCGGTGTTTGCGGAGATCCTCGGCTTTGGGGCTTCTCTGGACGGAGGAGCGCTCACCGCGCCCGACGAATCGGTCCGCTTTGCGGAGCAGGCGGTACGGGGGGCGCTTGCCGATGCGGGTCTTGAGCCCCATGCCGTCGATTGGGTTTCCGCACACGGTACGGGGACCTCCCTCAATGACCGGAGTGAGGCCGTATTATTGGAGAGGGTTTTTGCGCAGGCGGGGGCGCGCCCCGCCGTGACCGCCCTCAAGTCATGGATCGGGCATGGCTCCGCCGCCTGTGGGGGGATGGAGCTGGCCTTGATGCTCGCCGCATGGCGATCCGGGCAGTTGCCGCCCATCCGGAACCTGCGCGAACCTTGTTCCGGGCTGCTGGACTTTGCCGCAGCAACGCGCCCGTTTCCCGGCCCGGTGGGGGTATTGGAGAATTTTGGATTCGGCGGGCAAAACGCGGCCTTGGTAGTGCGGTGCGGCGATGAATGATGCCCTTCCCGAAAAAGTGCCCCGGCCTTTTGTCCTGCTGGACGCGGTGGGCGCGGCAGAACCGGATCACCTCATCGCGTGGCGCCGTTTTGAATCGGCCCCCATGTGGCAAGGGCTGGAGGCCGCGGCACAGGCCGCCGCCCTGCATCAGCGGTTCCTTGCGGGATTTTCGTGCCATGCCTTTCTGTTGTCGGTGGATGAATGCCGATTCCCCACAGATGCCCTCAATGGCTTGACGGCATTCCGTGCGGTTTTGCTGGGGCAGTCCTTACGGGCGGCAACGTATCGGGTGGATGTTTGTCCGGCATGTCCCCACCCGTTGCCGGAGGCCGGGAATACGGCGAAAACGGGGAAAGGCCCTTTGGGGATGGAATGCGGGAAAGGGGCTGTTCCGGCGTGGTCGGTTTCCCTCGGCATCGGGCTGGCGCCTTATGACGATACCTTTAGAAGGGATATGTTGGAACCTCGATACAGGCGGCTTTTTCAATGGTTGGTACAAAACGCACCCTCCGCGAATGTCTCGATGAAAGGCTGAAGGAAGGCCGGGCCAGAGGGCTTGAACGGCGGCCGCCTTTGCTGGATATGGCGGGTGAAGGCCCTGTCGTGCACATGGGAGGCCGGGCTTTTTTGAACTTTACGCTCAACGACGGGCTGGGGCTGGCCTCATCTACGGAATGGCGCGCTGAGGTCGGGGAGTGTTTCGCGGCGTTCCCGCCGTCGGCTTCGGCGTCGCGTCTGGCCGGCGGACGGAGCCGGATCACCGAGGAAGCGGAGCAGGCGGCTGCGGCGTATTTCGGGTTTGACGAATGCCTGTTCCTGCCGAGCGGCTATCAGGGCAACCTCGCTTGCGCTATGGCGTTGCTCCATGCGGGGCAGGCCGTCTTTGTGGATCGCCGGGTACATGCCAGCATAGCGCGGGGGCTCCTGTTGGGGAAAGCCGATGTGCGGACGTATGCCCATGCGGATTATGGGCATCTGGAACGGCGGCTTGCTTCCGCCCCTCCCGCAGCGGTACAGCCGCTGGTGATGACGGAGTCCTTGTTCAGTATGGACGGCACGGAGCTCGACGTGTCCCGTATGGCTGAACTCCGCAGCAAGTACGGTTTTTTCCTGATGGTGGACGAGGCCCATGCTGTGGGTGCGCTTGGCCCCGGAGGGCGCGGGCTGTGCGCCGGGGTGCCGGGTACGGCGGACATCGTTCTGGGGACATTCGGCAAGTCGCTGGGGCTGTTCGGCTCGTTCCTGCTGCTTCCCAAGGGGTTCGCCGCCTTTTTTGAAAGCCTTTCCTCGGCGGTCATGCATTCCACAGCCATGCCTCCGGCCCATGCTGCGGCTGTTTTGAAGCTGTTGGAACGCTTGCCGCTGCTTGAAGCCGAACGCGCCCGGCTTCGGGACAACGCCGTGTTTTTTCGCGCCCGCCTGTCCGAGCTTGGGATCCCTACACGCGGCACCGCCCATATCGTTGCGGTACCTACAGGCGGGGAAGCAAGGACAACCCACCTTGGGGAACAGTTAGCGGAAAGGGGCGTGCTGGCACTGGCGGCCCGCTATCCTACGGTTCCCTACGGCGACGGCTTGCTCCGGTTTGGGCTCACCGCCTTGCATACGCAAGGCATGTTGGAGCGGACGGCCCGCATCCTTGCGGACTTGTGGGAGTAAATGTTGGGATTGGCCGTTGATCTTCCCGGATCCTTTCCGAAGTGAAGGACAGCCGCATTGCCGCATGATGTCGCCATAGGCGGGGTTCCCGATAAAACAAGGCGGTACGGATACTCCTGACGAAATGCCGGCAAGCGGATTGCCGACAGGAGGAGAGGGGCTTGGCTTATTGGAAAGGCCGTCTTTTTTCAACAGGTTCACACAGCAGCCGATACGTTTACGGCTTTGGCCGCATGTTTTGCCTGTGCAAAACACGCAATGGCTCCGCATAATCCCGCTTTTGCGCCGCAAGGGACGCCTATTGTGTGAAGTTTCCGGGATTCGGGCAGGGCGCTCCTCACCATGTCAAAAGAATTTTTTTGGCGTTGCCCCGTTTTTTTCCACAGGGCTCTGTTATATATGTGGTTGTTTCATCTCCACAGTGCGGTGAAAATACGGCCTTTTTATCCGGTTTTTCCCTTGGCGGGAGCCACGGCTAAGGCATTTTTCCGGTTATCCCTTTGGAGCTTCAAGGAAAAAAGCATCAACCATTT
>URTO01000178.1 GCA_900550745.1 uncultured Desulfovibrio sp.
GACAGGAACGGCGGCAGCCCGTATAAAAAAGGCTGTGTTATAGAAAATGGTTGATGCTTTTTTCCTTGAAGCTCCAAAGGGATAATCGGAAAAATGCCTTATCCGTGGCTCCCGCCAAGGGGAAAACCGGAAAAAAAGCTGTATTTTACCGTACTGTGGAGATGAAACAACCACAAACTATAACAGAGCCATAAAAAAATCTGGAGCGCACCAAATACCTTCAAAACGCGCACCCCTGCCCCTCCGGGCAGGATCGAAGACGCAACAAGGCGGTCTGCCATGAAAATAGGTTTGGCACTGGGGAGCGGCTCCGCACGGGGCTGGTCGCACATAGGCGTCATTGAGGCGCTCGCGGAGCTGGACATCCATCCCGAAATCGTGTGCGGGACGTCCATCGGCTCCATTGTGGGCGCGGCGTACGCCACCGGGAACATTGCGCGGCTGAAACGGCGCGTATCCGGGCTGACCAAGCTCAATACGGCGTCATACTTCAATTTCAGCATGTCCAGCAATGGCTTTGTGAATAAGGAAAAACTCCGTGCCTTCTTCGCGGACTGCGTGACCCCGCCGGGGATGCTCATCGAAGACTTGCCCGTGCGCTATGCCGCCGTCGCCACGGAGGTGAACACCGGCAGGGAATACTGGCTGAAGAAAGGCCCGCTTGAAGAAGCGATCTGGTCGTCCATCTCCCTGCCCGGCTTGTTCCCGCCCGTCTTTTACCATGACCGCTGGCTGTTTGACGGCGGGCTGGTCAACCCCGTGCCCATTTCCGTCTGCCGCGCGCTTGGGGCGGACATCGTCCTCGCCGTCAACCTGAACGGCGAGCTCATCGGACGGCATTACGCCAAGAAAAAGCCAAAGGAAAACAAAGAGGGGGATGGGGATTTCGTGGAACGTATCGCCATGACCATCAGGCAGTACGGCACTACGCTGTTCGGTGAAAACGAGCCCCCGGCACGCCAGCCGCCAAGCGTCTTCGGCACCATCGCCAGTGCCGTGGACATCGTGCAGGATCGGATCACCCGGAGCCGCATGGCTGGGGATCCCCCGGACATCTTCCTGACGCCAAGGCTCTCCCATGTCGGCCTGCTGGAGTTCTACAAGGCCGAAGAGGTCATCAGCGAAGGGAAAGCGTGCGTCGGCAGGGCGCTCCCGGCACTTGAAACCCTCCTGCACAGGGATTTCAGCCACGCGCACGACGACACCTGTTCTTGAGCTGGAAGCTGGAGTAATGGATTTTCATTTCAGCCAGGCGCGCGAAGACACCACCCTTGAAAAGCCGGTCTACGTCCATCCTGATGATTTCAGCCACGCCTGTGAAGCTCCCAGCGCATCCAATACGGTGCGTTACACTCTTTGATTTCAGACAGGCGCACGAATCGGGCAAGCGCACAAAGACGGCTGCGGCGGCCCCGGCGTCAACGGCACCATCAACCCGCTTAGCCGCATACGGGGCTGATTGCCCCTTAGCAGCGGCTTTGCAGTCCCATTTCAGCCGAGTACATGGGGATGGTTGCAAATGGCCTGCTGCCAGAAGCCGTACCCGCCGATTTCGCCATGCGCATGGGGATGCCCCCTCTCACAGGTACGAGGTCCTTTACACCCCGAACTCCAGCCATGCGCATGGGGATGACCGCCTATGAGGATTTCGCCGCCCGCCACCGCGCCGATTTCAGGCCCGCAGAAGATGGATATGGATGTTGACCGCCTTGCCAAAGGCCGGAGACATAAGGCCGGATAGATCAGGATTTCGGCCCCACGCATGAGGCTGGTTGCGTGTACGGCGGGGCCACCGGCTGCGTGATTTCAGCAGCGCGCACGGAGACATTCGCGTTTTCAACAAAACGGATATTAACCGTATGAAATTAAAATATTTTCTTAAAAAACATCAACAGAGCGAATGCCTCCGCGCATGGGGGCGGTTGACATGGCGTCCAATCGGGGTGAGAGACATGGGGCGGGCCATACCCTCATGCGGTAATGCCTAGCCGCCATTTCAAGGGGTTCTTATGCCCACTGTTTTTTCCCACCCCGCCCCCATGCTTGCATTGGCGGCGATCATGGGCGGACGGGTTTCTTCCCGGATGCTCCTCTTCGGCGTCCTGTGCGTCGTTTTGCCGGATGCCGACGTCATCGGCTTCCGGTTCGGCATCAGCTATGCCGACGCGTTCGGGCATCGGGGCTTTTCCCACTCCCTCGCGTTCGCCCTGCTTATGGGCTGCGTCGGCTTCGGCACGGCCCCGCTGCTTCTGCGCGGTTCACGCCTCATGGGGTTTTTCATCGGCTTTCTGGCCGTTTCAAGCCATATCCTGCTGGACGCCATGACCAACGGCGGGCTGGGCGTAGCGGCGTTCTGGCCCTTTGACCAAACCCGGTACTTCTGCGGCTGGCGGCCTATCCGGGTTTCACCGTTCAGCCTCAAGGCGCTCCTGTCGGAACGGGGGCTTGCCGTCATGCTCTCGGAACTGCGCTGGATATGGGCCCCGTGTCTGGCGGTCATAGCCGCCGCCCTGTTCTTCAGGAAAAAAGGCATACGCGACACACGCCGAAGGCCCCCTTCCCGCTGAAGCGGCGCACAAAAGGGAAATGATCCCCACAAGGTACGGCAATAGCTGGAATCCTTTCCATAACGGGGCCTGATACAATAGGCCGTGCCACAGAAAACGGCTGATGCGTTTTTCCTTGAAGCTCCAAAGGGATAACCAGCCAAAGCCATAGATTCCGCCAATGGGAAAACCGGATAGAAAGGCTGTCGTTTCAGCGTGCTGTGAAGATGAAACAACCCATATATGACAAGCCAATAAAAAAGGGATGCCCCATACGGAGCATCCCCGGCCAGCGCCGTGCCGGGACTACCGACAAGACGGGAACACGGCGTTTGCCTTCCCCATACCTGCGGGGAAAGCCTTCTGGCCAAAACACCCCCCAGCCCTTCAAAACCCGTCCCGCCGCGGATACGGCGCCGGAAAAGGGCCGGAGTACCAAATATTACAGCACAAAGCGCGGCGCTTCGGCGGTCAGCTTGTGGATGGCCGTTTTCGCGCCTGTGAAGCGGCGGAGCAACCCGGCGGCTTCTTCGGCGGCCTGTTCGGCGGCCGCCAGGGGCAAGGGCGGCATGGCGTCCACATTGATCACCGCATTCGTGGTTTCAGGCGTCAGTTTGCTGCGGTTGCCGTTTTTCCAGCACCATGCCCGGCAGAACACGTCTTTCGTCGCCGTATCATAATAGATGACTTCGCCTGGCTGCGGGTGCTCCAATACATCAGGCTGGCCGAGTGGCACATAGCTTTCCGTGCCGTCCGCAATGCCGAGGCGAAGATCCCCTTTGATGACGTCCCGGTCGTCGCCCCCGCACGGCAGCAAATATTTCAGGCTGATGCAGTTGAAGATCGCCACCAGCGGGTTGATGAACGGAAGCGGTTTCCCGGAACGGCAGCGCTTGACGAGGTTGATCACGGACGGCGGGTTTTTCTTGGGTTTGATGCCCATGCCGGAGAAGGCCCCGGCCCATGCCTCAAGCGCCGGGACATGCCAGAAATCCTCAAGCTCATCGCGGCATACATCTTTTTCACACTGGGCCAGCAGTTCGGCCAGTTCGGGGATTTCCCGGTTGTTGTCCACACCCTCGGCAACCACGACCATCCGTGCATACCCCGGAAAACGCTCAAAAACAGCCCGCTCGATCTCATACAGCATGACATTACCTCGGCAACGGCTTCCGCAGACGCGAAGGCCCGAAATAGGTGGTGGCCCACGTCAGGGCCAAGACAAAAACCGCCGCAAAAATGCTCGCCGCGATGTTCCAGGGCCAAGGGGCGGACAAGGACAGGCGCATGATCAGCGTCCCGATCACGAAGCCGGAATTGCGGAATACGGCATGAAAATCCGGCATGAACCGCTGTGAAATGAGCACCAGCGCGATGTCCGCAAAGATCAGGATGGTATAGATGGTTTCAAAGAAATCAGCGTCATTGCCGGTCTGCACGAACAATATCAAATCCCGGACGGCAATGCCCACGAAGAGCAGGAACAGCACGAGCGAGATGAGCTTCTTCGACATGACATACCGCATCTGCTCTTCTGGATTGGTGATGTAATTCTGGTGGGTACGCAGCTGGTAATAGAATCCGAGGCAGATGAAGATGATCAGCGCGCCCAGCCCCGCAGAGGCGATATGCACCACCGGGCCAATGCCCCCCGTAAGGCTGACCGGCTCAGGGAGGTTGGACAATTCCTTAAAGGCGTCCCGGAGCAGGATAAGGGCCATGACTTCAAACTGTTTGCCGAGCGATTTGGAAAGCGATCCCGAAATGGTCAGGATGAGCTCCATCACCTCCATGCCCAAGATGAGCGTGAAAGCCAGATGGATCGCCTGAAAGTGGCTTATGGGCGTGATATGTTCCAACCACGGCGGCAGCATCCCCTGACGGTTGGCCTCAATGCCCAGAAGCCCCGCAAGGTAAATGAAAAAGATAACGGTAGCGAGCGCACGCTGCGTGCGCCGATGATCCCATAACTGATGGACGGCATCAAACAGATGCGTAATCGGTTCGCATTTTTCAATCACGATTTGCGCCTTCATTCCGGCCGGTTGCCGGAGGGGAACCCCGGCCCGTCTCCGGGCCTCCCGCACCGTACGGCGGCTTATGGCCGATACGTCCCGGCACCCCGGAAAATCCCCGGCCAACCAGCCCTTTTGTACCCACTCCCCACAGGCGGAACCCTTTTCCCCTCTTTCCCGCCGTGCGCCTTGCGGATGCGGCCAAAACCTCCCGACGACCGGGGGGTGCCTCGCAAACATCCTCTATAGGCGCAAGGGACATATTCGCATACGCTCCCTAGCTCACAGCCTTGCCCTTGTCAATCAGGAATCATTTTCAAATGTTACAGCACGGGCATCGTTCAGCTTTTATACTGATCCCATTGTAAAAAGGGATGTTTCCCTCCGCAATGCGGAGATGCGGAGTCTCATATGCCTTCTGATACAAGTCAATAGATACGGAACCGTGAGACATTCGCTTTTGTAATGAAATCCGTATTTCAACTATCTGAAATTCA
>URTO01000179.1 GCA_900550745.1 uncultured Desulfovibrio sp.
GTATGAGGTTCTCGTGCGTCTGCTGACAGTCCTTCTTTTCGGCGTGTTTCTCGTGGCGACGCAGGTTTTTCTCGTCCTGAAAGCCATGCAGGACAACCTGTTCGACCGGAACGTCGATCCTGTGGATGCCGTCATGGAACGGCAGGAATCCATTTCCGACGATCTCACGCATCAGGAACGCCTGTGGCTCAGCAAGAACCACACTGTCCGGGTCGGCATCGATCCCGATTTCTACCCTCTGGAAAAATTCGACGCCGAAGGCCGCTATACCGGCATCGGCCCGGACTATCTCCGTATCCTCCACAAGATGACGGGGCTCACCTTCCGCATCACGCCCCCCTCCGACTGGAGCGACACGACGGACATGGCCACGTCCCACAAAGTGGATATGTACATCGCCGCGGCGGAGACGCAGCACCGCTCCCAATATATGCTGTTCACGCCCTCCTACATTGTGCTCCCCGGCATCATCGTGGCACGGCAGCCCACCAAGGACGGGCTCATGGCCCGCAGCCCTTCCACGGGCGAAACGGAACCGGACATAGAGGGGATCAAGGACTTGGCCGGAAAGCAGGTCGCGGTGGTCAACCGGTATTCGTGGCATGATTTCCTTGAGGAACTGCACCCTGAAATAGTGCCCGTGCCCGTCAAAAACACGCTGGAGGGGCTGCAGAAAGTCGCCTTCGGCGAAGTCGACGCCATGATCGACTACCAGTTCAATATTACGGAAAAAATCAACAACAGCGGCATCCGCAACCTCCGCGTCGCCGGCCCCATCGATGCGCCTTACGGACATGCCTTCGGCATCCGCAAGGACTGGCCCGAACTCCACAGCATCATCAACAAGGCGCTCGGTAAAATCACTCAAGAAGAGCGCAGGATCATTGCCCAGAAGTGGCTCCAGCCGTATGAAAAGAAGGCCTTCTCCAAACAGACCATCTGGATGATGCTCTTTGCGGCGGAAGTGTTGTTCACGGTATTTGCCTTTGTCCTTTACTGGAACTTTTCCCTCAAGCGGCAGGTATCGCGCAGGACGGCCCAGCTCAATCAGGAACTGGCCAAATACGACCGTGCCGAAAAGGAGCTTCGGGAAAGCCGGGCCATGCTGGAGCAGTCCAACGTGGAACTGGAACACCGCGTCAACGAGCGCACGCGCGACCTGCAAGCCATCAACGCCGAGCTCCAGCTCGCCAAGGAAGCCGCCGACGCCGCCACAACCGCGAAAAGCCAGTTCCTCGCCAACATCAGCCACGAAATCCGCACGCCCCTGCACGGCATCATGGCCTTTGCCGAACTTGCCCTGCTCAAGGAAAAGACCCCGCCGCACCGCTACCTCCGGGCCATCCTCCAGTCCTCGCGGGCGCTTCTTGAAATCATCAATGATCTGCTCGACGTATCGAAGATCGAGGCCGGGCACCTTGAACTTGAACAAGCCCCGTTCATGCTGGACGACGTGGTGCATCACGTCTGTACCGTAGCCCTGCACAACGCCCATGCGGGCGGCATCGAGCTCGTCGTGGACATGGACCCGCACATGCAGATCGCGCTGATCGGCGATGCCGGGCGCCTCCAGCAGATCATTATGAACCTCGTAACCAATGCGGTGAAATTCACCGGCCCCGGCGGGCAGATCTGCGTGACGCTCAAGCAGGGCCATGCCGAACCGCTGCCTTCCGACACCTGCCCGGAACAGCGGCGCGTACAGATCATCTGTTTCGTGCGCGATACGGGCGTCGGGATCGCGCCGGAATTCCTCGGCCAGCTCTTCCAGCCCTTCCGACAGGTGGACGCCTCCACCACGCGCCGCCACGGGGGAACCGGCCTCGGCCTGTGCATCTGCCGCCAGCTTGTCGAAATGATGCACGGCGAAATATGGGTGGAATCCGAACCCAACGTCGGCAGTACCTTCGCGTTTTCCATTCCGCTGTGTACTCAGCCCGACTCTGGAGCGACCGCGCAGCTGCCGCCCCCACCGGCCCAGCCGATCCATGCGCTCGTCCTCAGCGCCTCGCCGCTCCAGACGGAAATCCTTTGCCGCCACTTCTCGGCCCTCGGCATTGATGCGCTTACGGCCACAAACACGGAGGAGGCCGTAAGCAAGGCGCAGGCTCTGCCTAAGAAGCAGCCGGATCTCCTGTTCCTTGACCGCAAGCTTTCGGAGCCCAATACGCTGTATGCCCTGCGCGCACTGCGCACGGCCTTCGGGCGCACCATCCCCGCCATTCTCATGGACGAGCACGCGGGCGAACAGATCCTTTCCGTATCCAACCGGGACGCCGCCCAGCATGACGGGCAGGTCGCCATCCTGTCCCTCGTGACCCTGCGCGGGCTGCACGAATCCATTGTTTCCCTCAACGAGCCCTGCCTCGTGGCCTACTCCGGGCGGCTGCACTCCTTGCCCTCGCCGATGGAAACGCCGCTGTTCCATGACGTCCGCATCCTTGTAGCGGAAGACAACCCCACCAACCAGGAAATCATGGAAGCGCTCTTTGAAGATACGGGCGTCCAGCTTACCATCGTCAGTAACGGCAAACAGGCCCTCGACGCGCTCAGGGTCGGCGCACAGCGGGGCGAGCGCTTCGATCTCGTCCTGATGGACGTCCAGATGCCGGTCATGGACGGCTACGAGGCCACCCGGATCATCCGCACCATGCCCGAACTCGAAGGGCTGCCCATCGTCGCAATCACGGCCCACGCCATGCACGAGGACAAAATGCGGGCGCTTTCCGCCGGGATCGCCCGATACCTTTCAAAACCCCTCAGCCGTGCGGCCCTGTTCGGCACGCTGCGGGCCCTACTTCCGAACAAAATCCTGCCGCGCAAGCCCGAACAGGCCCCGCAGGGCTCGGAACCCTCGGCGCTTTCCGCCCCTATCGTGCTCAACAACACCCCCCTGCCGCCCTGCCTCGACGCCGGGGCCATCGAACGCCTCAACGTTTCGCCGGAGACGTACCAGAAAATCCTGCGGGGCTACGTGCGCAACACCTCAGAAGCCTTGCCCGCCCTGCGCAAGGGGCTGTACCTCGATCCCGCCCTGCCCGAACAGGCGTTGTGCCGCCCGGCGTGGGAATGGCTCATCCGCGAAGCCCACAACCTGAAAGGCGCATCCGCCAACGTGGGGGCCATCGCCGTACAGCAGGATGCCCACGCGCTGGAGCTCGCGCTCAAGCAGTTCGTCAAGCAGTCGGGGAACGCCTCCGTCGAAACGGCGGCGCTTGCACAGACATTCTCTCCCCTGCTCAACGCACTGGAGGAGGCCTTCGCCACCGTGCAGATATCCGTACTGGAAGCCCTGCCTGAAACACCGCAGCCGCAGGATGTCCCACCCCAGCCCATACAGGCCGGAACGCTGAATGAAGATCAAAAAGCGCAACTGCAACATTTCAAGGAGATGCTGGCCCTTGCCGATCCCGAACGGATCGCGGAGGCGCTCATGCCGTTGACGGCTTTCCTTCCATCTGCTCTGATGGAAAAACTACAGCAGGCGATCGATTTCTACGATTATGACGAAGCGCTGGCGCTGCTTCCCCCGGATACGCTGTGATGGAGCCTCTGCTTATGGAAACGGAATACGAAAAGCCCCTTGTCCTCGTCGTGGACGATGATCCCACCAACCTGCGGATCCTCGTCAGCAAGCTGAACCGGGAATACCGGCTCGGCGTCGCCAAAAGCGGGACAAAGGCTCTGGAATATATGGGCAAGCAGATCCCGGATCTGGTGCTGCTTGACGTCATGATGCCGGACATGGACGGCTATGCCGTCTGCGAGCACATCAAGCGGGATCCCCGGCTGTGCGACATCCCCGTGGTCTTCATTTCCTACGTGGACGATCCCAGCCAGAAAACGCGGGGGTTCGAGGTCGGCGGCGTCGACTACATCACCAAGCCGTTCCATGACGCCGAGGTGCTGGCACGCGTGCGTACGCACATCATGAACAAGCAGATGCGCGAACAGCTCAAACGCCACAACGCCGAAATCGGCAAGGAGCTGGACGAGCACCGCCGCCAGTTGCTGGCCCTGCTCGACAACCTGCCCGGCCTCGCCTACCGGGAAACCGTCATCGGCGGCATCCCCGACGCCCGCCGCGCGGTCAGCTTCGTCAGCGACGGCGTCCTTGGACTGACAGGGTATGCGCCGGACAGGTTCATGGGTGAGGAACGCCTCGGCCTCTTGGACATCGCCCACGAAGAGGATCGCGAAACCATCCGCAGCACCATCGCAACAGCCCTCAAAGAGCACCGCCGCTGGGAACTCGTCTACCGCATCATCACGGCGTGGGGCGAGGAAAAATGGGTGTGGGAACAGTCATCGGGCGCGTTCGACGCATCGGGAACGCTCATTACCATTGAAGGGCTCGTCAACGACATTACGGAAAAGCAAAAGAACGAGCTCGGCATCCGCAGGGAAAACGAAGAACTCCGTGAACGCCTCAAGGCCCGCTGCTTCAACAACATCGTCGGGGATTCGCCGCCCATGCGCGAGGTGTTTGAGCTCATTGCCCGCGCCGGGGCCACGGAGGACTGCGTGGTCATATTCGGGGAATCCGGGACGGGCAAGGAGCTGGCCGCCCGCGCCGTGCACGAATGCAGTGCACGTTGCGACAAGCCGTTCATCGCGGTGAACTGCGGGGCCATCCCCGAAAACCTCTTTGAAAGCGAATTCTTCGGCTACAAAAAAGGCGCGTTCACGGGCGCACTGGCCGACCGCAAGGGTTGCCTCGACCGGGCCGACGGCGGAACCCTCTTCCTCGACGAGCTGGGGGAATTGAGCCTTTCCGCCCAGACCAAGCTCCTCCGCGCCATCGAGGGACAGGGCTTCACCCCGGTCGGAGGCTCCGACCTGCACAAGCCCAACTTCCGCATCATCGCCGCCACCAACCGCAATCTGGCTGAACGGGTCGCTTCACGGCAGATGCGCGAGGACTTCTTCTACCGTATCCACGTCATCCCGATCCACCTCCCCCCTCTGCGCCAGCGCAAGGAGGACATCCCCCTGCTCATCGAATACTTCCTCAACGCCTACCCCCGCGTCGGGGATCTCCCCGCCCT
>URTO01000180.1 GCA_900550745.1 uncultured Desulfovibrio sp.
CATATTTCTTTCCCTTCTTTTTTGCATGGCGCTTAACATGCTGAGGATGTTGCTGCTTTGCCGGGAACGCTCAGGAGGGGCTTTTCCGCATCCAAAGCCAAAGGGTAGCGATCGGGTGCCGTCCACCGCAATGCCCGTCTTTTGGGGGGCGGGCATTGCGCGGGTAATCATTGAGGAGAAGAGGCCCGCGCCATATTTTGAAGGAAAAAGAGGATTGCCGCATGCAGCAGATACGTACCGTTTCCATAGGCGAGGTGCAAATGTTCCTTCAAAACCACCCGGAAGGCTTCCTTATTGATGTGCTGCCCCCTGAGTTCCACGCCCGGCGGCATATCCCCGGTTCATCCGGCGTCTGCGTCTTTGAAACGGCGTTTCAGGAGAAGATGCGGGCTCTGGTGCCGGATATGGACGCGCCGCTCTTGTTATACGGAGCGGGAGGCTCTTGGGACAGTGCCGTTGCCGCTGAAAAATTGCAGCGCGAAGGTTATACGGACATCAGCCTGTTTGCCGGGGACTTGAGGCTTGGAGGGAAGCCGGGCTTCCTCTCGAAGGCGATGAGGTAGATTCCCCCGTGCAGGATGATATTCCCTTGCCGAACTTCAAGGAGTATATGCTTATCCCCGAAAGGAGCTTTATCCAATGGGCGTGCCATAACAATATCCACAGCCATGACGGGACGCTTTCCGTGCGCGGCGGGGAGCTCAGGTTCCCACACGGCCCGCAAGGGGAGGGGAAAGGGTTTTTGACGGTGGACATGAACGGCATCGCCTGTCGGGATTTCGCACGGGACGAGATGTTGCCCGTCCTGATTGCCCATTTGAAATCCCTCGATTTTTTTGACGTCATGGCCTACCCCACGGCACACTTGGATATCCTGTCGCTGATGCCCATTACAGGGGCCACCGTGACAGGGCATACACATCGGCTGCAAGGGCGGCTCAGCGTGCTGCGGACTGAACGGGCCATCGAGTGCGATGCGGAACTGCGGAACCTGCCGGATGGGGAACTCAGCATGTTCTGCCAGTTGGTTTGGGACAGGACACTTTGGGGCGTGCGCTATGGTTCGGCGCGTTTCTACCGTTTTCTGGGGATGCACAGTGTCGATGACAACATTGGCCTTAGCGTGAGGCTGTTTTTCCGTTCCCAGAAGGGATAAATCAACACTGACGATAAAAACAGGGACAGGATCGCCATGTGACGATCCTGTCCCTGTTTTCAGCGGCCCGGATGATACTGGCCGTCGTCAAAGCCGCGGCGCTTCAATTCTTCAGGACGGTACTGCCCATCATCATAGCGGGGCCGGGGATGGCGATCATATTGATGCGCTTTCCGCCGTTCCCGTTCCCACCGTTCCCTGTCGTGCTTTTTCCCCGGATGGCTGCGGTTCCGGTCGTTCCATTTGCGGTCCTTGTGATCCCTGTTGTCCCAATGCTGGCCGTTACGCCGGGCTTGCTCCCTTTCCATGCGGCGCTGCTCACGGATCATGCGCTCCTGTTCCTTGCGCATTTTCTGTTGCTGGTAACGATCCTCGGCGCGGTGCATCCTTTCGCGCTGCTCAAGCTGGCGCTGTTGCCGCATCTGTTCCCGGTGGTCGTCCCTGTCGGCTACGAGAGCCTCCAATCCAGAGGAATACGCCGGGACGGAGAAATCCATCGCGTGCGGCAGAAAAGCGCGGGGGGCGGAGGCATAGGCGTTGCTCAGAACCAAGCAGGCCAGCAGCGTCCCGGCACAAAGGCATGTAATGTGTTTCATGGGCTTTTCCTCAAATCTCTCGTCAGTGCTGTTTGAAAGGCCGCCCTTCCGGGGGACGCCATACGCAACAGAGGCGTGGGGGCCCCGCAGGGTAGGATACGTATCTTCTATACACCACTTTCCCGGCGTTGCAAGCGTACGGAAAGTTTTTGTGAATACAAATGATTAACTGAACGGGGAGGGAGAGCGGGAGGAGGGGGAGGCCGCGGCAAGGCGGGAGGAAGCGCAAGGCTGACAGGAAAGAACGGAAACGGCTTCCGGCCTTTTCTGCCAGCCCTTGTTCCTCTGCTACTTATAGGAAGGAAGAGGCGTCTTGATGAGTTTCAGGAACTTGTCGGTGACATAAGAGCTGTTTTCAACCTTCTTCAGCTCATCCTGCGAAATCCTGCCGATGGCCGCAAAGAACTGGGCCAAATCGCCCTGCCAGCTCTGGGCTTGGCTGGGGCCTTCGGAGGCGTCGAACATCTGGAGCTGTTCTTCCAGGTTGAACACCGGATGGTTCTTAAGATCCATCTCAGCGAGATCCTTGCTGTAGTCGGTACCGGCCCAGTCAACGTAGAAGCGCAGGTATTCCGGCAGCAGCTTGTCCATCGGCTCATTCTTCATCATGTCGATGGCGCGCATGTAGATGCTCAGGAACTTCGCGGTGGCTTCGGGGTTCTTGTCGGCGAACTCGCGGTCGGCAACGATGACGATGGGAAGGCCGCGGTAGCAGTCATGCGGCGTGCTGGCCACTTTCCAGCCGCGTTTTTCGCCCACGTAGGTGAGGGGCGCCCACAGGGTCACGATGTCGCCGATGCCGTATTCAAACGCGGCGAGCGCGGACGCCTGATCCATATTCTTGATGGTCACGTCCTTTTCGGTCAGGCCGAGGGCCTTGAGCCACGAGCTCAGGGCAAAGTGGGCCGAGGAAACGGTCGTGCAGAGGACGGTTTTGCCCTTCACGCTTTCGGGGGTGCCGTACACGTTCGGGTAGCTCTTGTTATAGCCCTTGGTCTTCATGATCGGGCTGTCGGGGCGAACCATGACGGCGTTGACCATCGCCTCGTCGTTGCAGTTGGCAATGACGTAGGTGTCATGGCGCAGGGCACCCATAAGGGCGGGAATCGCTCCCATGCCGCCGAAGACCCATGTCTTGGCGGGCAGGGTGCTGAGGGCGTCCATGCCGGAGCTGAAGTAGAGCAGTTCGACATCAAGGCCCACTTCCTTGTCCCATCCCTTCTGCTTGGCATACCAGATGGGGAAGGTCTCCTGAGCGCCCATCCATGCGGTGGGGATTTTCTGGAGCTCGGCGGCGCCTGCCGTGCCCATATAGGCCACGCAGAGGACGGCAGCGCAGAGGCCGCGAAACCATTTTTTGACGTTCATATGAATGTTCTCCTGTACGTTGGGAAGTAGGGGCAGAAGCGGGGTAGAAAGCTCTGGAGAGTCTTCTACCCCGCAATGTTAATCTACACCTTGCTCAAGCTTACTTGTAGCTGGGGATGGGGGTCTTGACCAGCTTCAGGTACTTGTCGGTGGCGTAGGAACCGCTTTCGACCTTCTTGAGTTCGTCCTTGTTGATGCTGCCTACGCTGGCGAAGAACTTCGCGATGTCGCTCTGCCACTTCTGGGCGGTGCTCATGCCCTTGGAGGCGTCAAACATGGCGAGCTGTTCTTCCAGGTTGTAGACGGGGTGCGTCTTGAGGTCGGTCAGAGCCAGTTCGGGGGAATAGTTCTTGCCGGCCCATTCGAGGAAGAAGCGCTGGTAGTCGGGCACGAGGGATTCCAGGGGTTCCTTCTGCAGCATGTTGACGGCGCGCAGGTAGATGCCGAGGAATTTCGCGACGACTTCAGGGTTCTTTTCGGCATAGGCGGTGTCGGCGATCAGGACGATCGGGTTACCGACCTTGCACATATGCAGGTCGCCGGCGATCTTCCAGCCCTTTTCCTGACCGGCGTACATGTGGGGGGCCCACAGAGCCACGCCGTCGCCGATGCCGTTGTCAAAAGCGGCCAGGGCCTGAGCCTGATCCATGTTCTTAATGGTGACGTCCTTGTCCGTCAGGCCCAGAACCTTGAGCCAAGAGCTCAGGCCATAGTGGGCGGAAGAAACGGTCGTGGTCAGGAAGGTCTTGCCCTTTACGGTGTCGGGGCTGCCGAGCACGTCAGGGAAGTCCTTGTTGTAGCCCTTTACTTTGGCGATTGCGCTGTCGGGACGGACGAGCACGGAGTTGGTCATGGATTCGTCGTTGCCGTTAGCGATGATGGAAGTGCCGTAACGCAGGTTACCCATCATGGCCGGAACACCGCCCATGCCAGCGAAAACCCAGGAACCGGACGGGAGGGCGTTCAGAATATCCATGCCGGAACCGAAGTACTGGATGTCGATGTCGAGACCAGCTTCTTTATCCCAGCCCTTTTCTTTCGCGTACCAGATCAGGAAGGTTTCGTGTTCGTCCATCCAAGCGGTGGGTACTTTGGTGAGCTTTTCAGCGAAAGCCATGCCAGCGAGCGAAACGCAAAATGCGGCAGCGAGAAAAGCACTGATGAGTTTCTTGAAACGCATACCTGTTCCTCCAAGTTGAAATGTACTGAGGAAAATCCCTCTACCCTTATCATTATACATGTCGGGGCATGCACGATGATCGTATTTTGGACGTCAGCGGGACGTCCCTGCGGCGGTCTTTTCAGCATCTTCAACCGTCGCCTTGCGGACTGCCTGAACATGCCGGGTGCGGATGCGGAAAGCGCAGAACTGCAGCCCACAGCCGATTCCCGCCAACCCTATCGCGAGCGCCGTTCCCAGATGGAAATACAATGCGGCCGCGGCGAGGATGCACAATGCGAAGCTGGCGAGCCTGAGATACAGGAGCTTTCTGTATATCTCCCCGGTGTGTTCCCAAGGGGCATCGTCATACTGGCGCTGCGCATCGTTTTGTTCCTGCGGGGCCTTGCCCGAACAGCGTCGGACAAAGCCCTGCACCGACCACCAGACCAGACCTGCGCACAGGGTGCCGATGATGAGGCTGACGGTGGTCGTTTCCATATTACAGTACCAGAGCCGTGTTGTCGGTGATGACGGAGCGGAGCTTCAACAGCTCCATGCTGGTGTGCTCGCGGGGGCGGGGAAGATCGATCATGTATTCGGTCTTGATGCTCCCCGGAAGCTTGCCTTCCATCAGGATGATGCGGTCGCCGAGCGCCAGTGCGTTCTTGGTCTGGTGGTCTTCTGCCACATTGGGCGAGGGGACAAGGATTACAGGCTTGTGAAGC
>URTO01000181.1 GCA_900550745.1 uncultured Desulfovibrio sp.
GAAGGAAGCCCTTCTTCAGAAGGGTTCCTTCTCCCCTTCCCCAAAATGTACTCAGTTACATGCCCCAGCAGGCGAGGACGCCCTTGCGCCACGCGGCGAAGGCTTCCGCGAAGCCTTCCACGGGCAGCTCGCCCTTTTCGCCGGTCTTGCGGTTCTTCACTTCGACGATGCCGCGGGCGAGGCCCTTGCCTCCGACGACCACCTGCATGGGCAGCCCGATGAGGTCGGCATCCTTGAACTTCACGCCGGGACGCTCCTCGCGGTCGTCAAGCAGCACGTCAAGGCCCATGCCGGTCAGCAGAGCATACAGTTCGTCGGCTTTGGCGGCGGTGTCGGCGCTCTTGGGATCGAGATTGAGGAGCTCAAGGTCGAACGGGGCGAGCGGCGGGGGGAAGGCGATGCCGTCGCCGTCGTTGTTCTGCTCGATGCAGGCCGCGACCACGCGGGAAACGCCGATGCCGTAGCAGCCCATGATGATGGTCTGCTCCTTGCCGTTCTCGTCGAGATAGATGGCGTTGAGGGCGTTGGAATACTTGGTGCCGAGCTTGAAGACGTGGCCCACTTCGATGCCCTTGGCGAAGGCCACCGGCTTGCCGCAGCGGGGGCAGACGTCGCCTTCCGCGATGGAGCGCAGATCCGCATAGGCGAATGCCGGAACGTCGCGCTTGAGATCCACGTGCAGGATGTGCGTGTCGGCCTTGTTCGCGCCCGCGATCCAGTCCGTGCCGGCCATAAGCTCATGGTCGGCGACGATGGGGCCGGCGGTGAAGCCCACGGGCCCGGCGAAGCCTACCGGGGCGTTCGTCCACTGGGTCACCTGTTCGGGCGAGGCGAGAACCACTTCATCGGCCTTGAAATAGTTCTTCAGCTTGATTTCGTTCAGCTCGCGGTCGCCGCGCACGAGGGCCGCGACGGGCTTGCCGTCCACCACATAGAGCAGCGTCTTGATGAGCTTCTGCGCGGGAACCTTGAGGAAGCCGCAGACTTCCTCGATGGTATGCTGATCCGGGGTGGTCACTTCCTCAATGGCGGCGCAGGTTTCCTCACAGGCCTTGGCGGGCGCGAGGACGGCGGCGCGCTCAATGTTGGCGGACCAGTCGCACCCGGTGCAGTAGGCGATGGTGTCTTCGCCGGTTTCCGCCAGCACCATGAACTCATGCGAGAAGTTGCCGCCGATGGAGCCGGAGTCGGCCTCCACGGGGCGGAACTGCAGCGCCATGCGGCTGAAAATCTTTTTGTACGCCTCGAACATCTTCTTGTAGCTGATGTCCGCGCCCGCGTCGTCCTTGTCGAAGGAATAGGCGTCCTTCATCAGGAATTCGCGCCCGCGCATCAGCCCGAAGCGGGGGCGGATCTCGTCGCGGAACTTGGTCTGGATCTGATACAGGTTCATGGGAAGCTGGCGATAGGAGCGCACTTCGCCGCGGATGAGGTCGGTGATGACTTCCTCGTGCGTGGGGCCGAGGCAGTAGTCGCGTTCGTGGCGATCCTTGAAGCGCAGGAGTTCCTTGCCGTAGTGTTCCCAACGCCCGGATTCGCGCCACAGGTCGGCAGGCTGCACGGTCGGCATGAGGACTTCCTGGGCGCCTGCCCGGTTCATTTCCTCGCGCACGATGTTCGCGGCCTTGTTCAGGGTCCGCAGCCCCAAAGGCAGCCACGTATAGATGCCGGAAGTGAGCTTGCGAATCATGCCCGCGCGGATCAACAGTTTGTGGCTGATGACTTCAGCGTCGCCGGGGGCTTCTTTCAGAGTGGGGATGTACCATTGACTCCAGCGCATAAATGTACCTCAAAATGAAATAGGGAGCCCTTCGGGATGCGTTCGGGCTCTAAAGTGGGCAGGAGTGTAACCCCGAAGCGGCAAAAAGGCAAAAGATACCTGCCCATCCAACCCGGCGGTTTGGCTTTGGGATGCGCCGCACCGGGCTGCGGCGCAAACGGGGGCGGCAGATGAACAGTGGGAACGTGAATGGATGCCGCCATTCCGGGCATGGAGGGGTGTACTTCGACATCCTCGCCGCCGAAGCCGGACAGATACCGCCATCACGGAGTGTGGAGGATCGTGGCATCCTGTTCCCTCTTTTTTCCGCCTACCGCTGGCTATCCCGGAGCGTGGAGGGACGGGACACCGCGTATGCGCCACCCTAGCCAGTAAAGTGGCTATCCCGGAGCATGGAGGGGCGGGGGTATACAACGCGATACTTTCCGGTGTATTGGACTTGTTCGTTCCGCCCGGAAGGGCAGTAAAACGCTTTTGGGAGAAAACAATGATTGCAAGACAGTTCAGGGGATTCACCGCTGCCGCATGTCTTATGCTTCTGGCGGCGATCGGTATGCCGGATGCTTCATGGGCATGGGAATCGGACGGGCCGCGCTTCAACATATACACGCAGGGCTATGAAAAGGCCGATGTGGACGAGGGCGGTTCGTATTCCAAGACGGAAACCGGCGTATCCGCAGGATACAAATGGTTCACGCTGTCCTACAAGCGTTCCGACTTCAGTTGGAGCGATTCCGATTCGGTGAATTTCAGCAAAAAGGACTCGCCGTGGGATCAGTTGAACAAGCTGACGCTGGATGCTTCGTTTAATGGCGTATTGAATGAGTCGGTGAGCTGGTTCGCGGGCGGCTCCATCATTTCCGGCTTTGAAGATCAGATTTGGGAGTCGTTTACGTTTGCGCCTCGCGGCGGCCTGACCTTTACGCCCACCTATGACCTGAAATTCCATGTCGGTGCGGCGGGCCTGATTTCTCCGGTGCGCCCGCTTGTCCTGCCTCTGGTCGGGGCTGAATGGCGCAGCGAGCACGATTATGGGCTGTCCGGCATCATAGGCTTCCCCGGCACGCGGGTGCAGTACCGTTTCAACGATCTGCTTGCGGCACGCGTGGCGGCGAAGTGGGAGCGCGACATCTACCGCCTGTCCAACGACAGCAGCGTCGCCAAGAAGGGGTATGTGGAAGAGTCCGGCTATACGGGCGGCGCGTATCTCGACATCACGCCCCTTGCCGGCCTGAAGCTGACGGTTGGCGCCGAACTGTTGTTTGATCGCCAGCTCCGCCTGTATGACAAGGGCGGCGATGAGTTTTCCAAGACGGACGTGGATCGCTCCCTTGGCGCGGTCTTGCGGGCCAGCTACAGCTTCTAGATCATGTCGTCAATTAGATATAATCTATTAAAATGTTTAGCTATTTTAAATCAAAAAAAGATTGATTTCAATAGTTTAAACTAGTTGCATGTAACACGACGATACGGCCTAGGGCCTAGCCGATGCAAAAAAGAGCCGTTCCGGTGCATTCGCTCCGGGCGGCTTTTTACGTTTTCAACAACATTTTTAAGGGGCTTCCCTTTCCAACTCCCCATCGCTTCTAGAGCTTCAATTCGGGCAAGCCCCCTTTAGGGGGATTGTCGTCGGAATAACCGGGGGAGGAGGGCGGGTCCATGCTCAAACCGTCGAGGGGGGAGGACGCTTTTTCGGCGGGTTCGGAAGCGCGATCCCATGCTTGGGAGGGGGCCTGCTTCCCTTCCGGGGGGTACGGCGGCTGAACGGCCAAGGGATTGACGGCGATGCTGGCTTCAAGCTGCTGGAGCGTGGCGATGCGCTTCTCCAGTTTGGCCAGCGTGGAAAGAATAGCGCCGTGCTCTTCGCGCATGGCCTTCAACATGCTGTCCTGATTGCGCAGAATACAGAAAAACATGAAGGCCAAACCTCCGAACAACACAACCTCGAAAGCCAGCAGCATAACCGTATCCTTTTTTCGTGCGTGAAATGCGCGCCCCGGCCTTGCCTCTTGCGGAGTCGTGTCACTTCCAGTACCTGTAGGCGCATTGGCTTATCTCATAATACCCATTGACCGCAACCGCAAGGATCTTACATATGGCATCTCCCTCCATCCGCCCCCGTATGCTTGTCGCTGACGAGCAGGGGAATATTTATGATCATCCCGATTTTTTGCTCCTGTGCCGCCGGGGAGAGGAATGGAGCCTGCCCCGACCCGATGAACTGATGCCTCTGCCTGATGAGAGCGAGCTGTTCCTGCTGCCCGGACGCCGGGCCGTGGGCTTGAACCCGGAAACCGGCGAAACCGAAGTCATGGAAGACTGGGCCGTTGCCGCCTTCGCCGCGCCCGCGCATACGCTGACGGCCCACCCGGTATATGTGACCGATGAAGGCGCGCCCATGCTGCCCCTGTTCGCGTATGGGGCGGTCGGATTCGCCAACGGGCGCTTCTATGTCTGCGCCAAGAAGGTGGATGAGGACGTGCGGCAGGTCTTCAAAGGGATTTCACGCGGCAAAATCGACCGTTCCGCCCGGAAGATCATGGAAGATTTCCCGAACAACAGGCTTATGCAGCACATTATGCAGAACTGTACGCTGCGTTACGGCTGTCCGGCGGCAAAGAACTTGAGCCTAGGCCGCTACGAAGCGCCGCTGCCCACGTCCCGAACCTGCAACGCCCGCTGCATCGGATGTATTTCACAGCAGGAGGAGGGCTCCAAGATTTGTACTACCCCCCAGTGCCGGCTGACCTTCACGCCCACGCCTGAGGAAGTGGTGGAGATCATGCGGTTCCACGCGAGCCGCGAGACGGAAAAGCCGGTCTTTTCCTTCGGGCAGGGCTGCGAAGGGGAGCCCTTGACCGAAGCGCCGCTGCTCATCGAGTCGGTGCGGCGGTATCGTGAGGCCGGAGGGCACGGCACAATCAACCTGAACTCCAATTCTTCCCGGCCGCAGGCCATTGCCGAGCTTGCGGAAGCTGGTTTGACTTCGCTGCGCGTGAGCCTCAACAGCGCCCGTCCCGAAGTGTACGAGCGGTACTACCGCCCGCGTGGTTATACGTTCGGTGATGTGCGGCAGTCGATCATAGAGGCCCGTTCGCGCGGTGTGCATGTCGCCGTGAACCTGCTGTATTTCCCCGGCATCATCGCACTTACCCAATTCTTCCGCTGCCTCAGCATAACTCAACAACGCTTCGGCATAACGCATAATAACC
>URTO01000182.1 GCA_900550745.1 uncultured Desulfovibrio sp.
ATGTGCTGTCCTTGGGTCAGAGTGTCCGTCAGGCCCTATTGCGCGGCCTGTTCCTTCTTTTTCGCGAGATACTCGGTCTGGAACGTACACATCCGCAGGGCGTTGCGGTATTCCCCATTGCTGAAGAACTCGTGCTTCAATTCCCCCTCCACCTCGAATCCGAGCTTCTTATAAACGTGGATGGCCTTTTTGTTTTCCGTATCCACGATAAGGTACAGTTTATAGAGGTTGAGCACCGTAAACGCATAGTCCATGACAAGCAGGACGGCCTTCGCCGCGTAGCCGAGCCCTTGGTGCGCGGGGGCGATGATGATCTGGAATTCGGCCCTGCGGTGGATGTAATCGATCTCGACAAGCCCGACCAGGCCGCCCTTGGCCTTATCGTGCTCGACGATGAAACGGCGCTCGCTCTGATCGTGGATGTGCTTGTCATACAGATCCGTCAGTTCCACAAACGCCTCATACGGCTCCTCAAACCAGTAGCGCATCACACTGGCATTGTTGTCCAGCTGATGGATAAACGGCAGATCCTCCCGCTCCAGCGGGCGCAATCGGATTGTTGGGTCAACGGCCATAATTTGCCCGGAAAATGAATTCCTGAGTGAAAGATGAGTGAACTCCGCAGCGCCCGCCCCTTTCGGCGGCACCCGGAATGCCTCTCATATAGAATCAGGAAGGGAAAAAGCAAGCGTACCGACAGGTCACAACAAAAAAATGAGTGAAACCTATCCGCAGCGCGCCGCGCCATCCGAAAGGAATCTGAGAGGAAAAGGCTTTGAAAGACGGAGAGAAAGAAAAGGAGGGGCGCCTTTCCAGATGACGCCCCTCCCGCTGTCGCTCAAATCAGAAAATGCCCTTCACCCTGCCGGTCTCGACGTCCACGTCGACCCTGCGGAAAGAAGGATTGGAGCCCGTTCCGGGCATGAGCGTGATGGAGCCGGAAACCGGCACCACAAACCCCGCACCGCCAAAGATGAGCACGTCGCGGATACGCAGCCTCCACCCCTTGGGAGCGCCCTTCACGCCCGGATCGTCGGACAGGGACAGGTGCGTCTTCACCATACACAGGCCAAGCTCATTGGCGTCGCCGCGCTTCTGGATGTCGGCCAGCTTGCGGGAGGCTTCGGCGGAAAAGTCCACGCCGTCCGCGCCGTACACGTCGCGGGCCACCAGCTCGATACGTTCCTTGAACGGCATATCCCACGAGTACAGCGGCTTGAATTCGGCCTTGTCGTTGCAGGCGTCCATGACGGCATCAGCCAGCTCCAGCGCGCCTTCGCCGCCGTGTTCCCAGTGCGTGGACAGGGCCACGCGCGCCCCGGCCGCTTCGCACAGCTCACGGACTTTGGCGATTTCCGCCTTGGTGTCGGTCACAAAAGCGTTGATGCACACCACGGGCGACACGCCGGAACGCTTCACCGTCTCGATATGGTGCAGCAGGTTGCAGCAGCCCGCCTCCACGAATCCCACGTTCTCGGTGCGGTATTCCTCAGGCAGCGGGCGCCCCGGCACGGGCACGGGCGCACCGCCGTGGCTCTTGAGCGCGCGGATGGTCGCCACAACCACGGCGGCGTCCGGGGTGAGGCCGCTGTAGTGGCACTTGAGGTTCCAGAATTTCTCATACCCGATGTCCGCGCCGAAACCGGACTCCGTAACATGGTATTCATTCAGCTTGAGGCCGATGCGGTCGGCAATGACCGAACTCTGCCCGATGGCGATGTTGGCGAACGGCCCGGCATGGACGAACACGGGCTGGCCTTCGATGGTCTGGATGAGGTTCGGGTTGATGGCTTCCACCATCCACGCGGTCATCGCGCCGTCCACTTCGAGATCGGCGGTGGTCACGGGCTTGCCGTCACGGTCGTAGGCCACGATGATCTTGCCCATGCGCTGCCGGAGGTCTTTCAAATCCTTGGCGATGGCGAGGATGGCCATGACTTCGGAAGACACGGCGATGTCGAAACGGGAACGCATCATGAACCCGTCGGAACGCCCGTTGGTGCCGTCCATGCCGATGATGATGTTTCGCAGGGACTGGCAGCAGAAATCCATGACCCAGCCCATGTTCACATTGGTGGGGTCGATGTTCAGGCGGGGCATCCCCGACAGCTTGAGCAGTTTTTCATCGTTATAATTCCGCTCATGCTGCATACGGGAGGTCAATGCCACCATAGCGAGGTTGTGGGCGTTCATCACGGCGTTGATGTCGCCGGTAAAGCCCAAGGAATATTGCGTCAAAGGGATGCACTGGGAAAGCCCGCCGCCCGCGGCCGAGCCCTTCACGCCCATCGTGGGGCCGCCCGAAGGCTGGCGGATGGCGGCGGAAGCGCGCTTGTTGCGGCGTCCGAGGCCCTGCACGAGGCCGATGGTGGTCGTGGATTTGCCTTCGCCGAGGGGCGTGGGCGTAATGGCGGTCACATCAATATATTTGCCGTTGGGCTTGTCGCCGAGGCGCTCAAGCACGGCCCGGTAATCGACCTTGCCCATCACATGGCCGTAAGGCAGGAGCTCTTTATCAAGGAGGCCCATATCACGACCAAGCTGCTGCACGGTTTTCATACCGGTTTCGGCATCCTGAGCGATTTCCCAGTCAGCATGTTTTTTCGGATCGAGCACCATGAGTGCCTCCTTTTTCTTTTAATAAGAAAATCAAAAAAAGTCTGTCGGCATCGACAAGATTGACTCCCCATATAACCTTTTCCGAAAATTTTCCAGCGGAATTTTTATATGGTCGCCATATTTCCCCAAAGGGGCCGGGGCGGAACCGCCGGCCGCCGCCAAACTTTTTGCTTGCTAACAGCGGGTAAGGGCTGGCAAAAGAGACTGACGGAATGTTTCCGCCCGGTTCCCCCGCCGCCGAGCCCTATTGGGGGAATGCCAAAGACTTGCCGAGAGAGGTATCTGTGAGCAAAATCGTTGTTTCGGTCATCGGTCTGGATTGCCCCGGCGTCGTTTATGCCGTGTCCAGCACCCTTTCGGCCCTTGAATGCAATATCGAAGAAGTGAGCCAGACTATCCTCAAGAACCAGTTTGCAGCCATTTTCGTGGCCAACAAACAGGAAAGCCTGGACAACGGCACCATCCACACCCAGCTTTCCAAAGCCATTGAAGCCCGCGGGATGCACCTTTCGGTCACGATCCGCGATTTTGAGGAAGGCGATACGTTCGGTTCCGCAGAGAGCGAACCTTTCGTCGTGACCGTGGACGGCGAAGACCGTTTTGAAATCATTGCCGCGTTCTCCAAAATTTTTGCGGATCAAAAGGTGAACATCGAAAACCTTAAGGCCCTCATGCCTGAGGAGGAAAAGCGCGCCTTGCTGGTATTCGAGATCTCCCTGCCGATGGAAATCGACCGCAACGCCCTGCGCCGCACCCTCAAGGACAAAGCCCGCACCCTGGGCCTCCAGCTCAGCATGCAGCACCGCGACATCTTCGAGGCCCTGCACCGCGTGCAGCCGGTTTAGCGGCCATACGGGGCCCCGAAGCCAACGGCAACCTCTCCCCTTCCCGCAGGTTCCCCCCAAGGCGGCGGGGAGGCTCCATCCGTGCCAAAAACAAACTTCCCGGAGGAAGTTTCCATGCTTACAGATCGTGAAGTCCTCAGCACCCTGAACATGCTGCGCAACGAGCACCTTGATGTGCGTACCGTGACGCTCGGCATCAGCCTTTTCGACTGCGCCAGCCACGATTTCGACGTGTTCGCCTACCGGGTGCGCGCCAAGATCGCCAAATACGCCGCCAAACTCGTCGCCACCTGCAACGAGGTGGGCGACAAGTTCGGCATCCCCGTCGTCAACAAGCGCATCAGCGTCAGCCCCATCGGGGTGGTGGGCGCTTCCTTCTCCCGCGATCAGATGGTACGGGCCTGCCAAGTGCTCGACGAGTCTGCCAAGGACGCGGGCGTCGACTTCCTCGGTGGCTTCGGCGCGCTGGTGGAAAAAGGCATCACGCCCGGCGAGCGCAACCTTATCGACGCGCTGCCGGAAGCCCTTGCCACCACGGATCGCATCTGTTCCTCCATCAACGTGGCCTCGACGCGATCCGGCATCAATATGGATGCCGTGGCCCTGCTCGGCCAGCGCATCCTTGACGTCGCCGAAGCCACCCGCGACCGTGACGGCCTCGGCTGCGCCAAGCTGGTGGTGTTCGCCAACATCCCGCAGGACGTGCCTTTCATGGCGGGCGCGTACCTCGGCGTGGGCGAGCCCGACGTGGTGATCAACGTGGGCGTTTCCGGGCCCGGCGTGGTCAAGAAAGCCATCGACCGCGCGATGGAAAACCACAAGCCCGGCGAATTCACGCTCGGCGAGGTAGCCGAAGTCATCAAGCGCACGGCCTATAAGGTAACGCGCGTCGGCGAAATCATCGGCAAGGAAGTGGCGCAGCGCCTCGACCTGCCCTTCGGCGTCGCGGACCTGTCCCTTGCCCCGACGCCCGCCGTGGGCGACTCCGTAGGCGAAATCTTCCAGAGCGTGGGCCTGTCCTCCATCGGCGCGCCCGGAACCACCGCCGTGCTCGCCATGCTCAACGACGCCGTCAAAAAGGGCGGCGCGTTCGCCTCTTCCCATGTGGGCGGCTTGTCCGGCGCGTTCATCCCGGTTTCCGAGGACTCCAGCATTGAGGCGGCCACCCGTTCCGGCGCGCTGTCCCTCGAAAAGCTCGAAGCCATGACCAGCGTGTGCTCCGTCGGCCTCGACATGATCGCCATCCCCGGCGACACGCCCGCCGCTACCATTTCCGGCATCATCGCCGACGAAATGGCTATCGGCATGATCAACTCCAAGACCACCGCCGTGCGCGTCATCCCCGTACCCGGCAAGGGCGTCGGCGAAAAGGCCTGCTTCGGCGGGCTGCTCGGCGAGGCCGACATCATCCCCGTGCCCGGCGGCGACGCCAGCTCCTTCATCAGCCTCGGCGGGCGCATACCAGCACCGATCCACAGCTTGAAGAACTAAGGGGAATTGGGGAAGGGAGGGGGAACCTT
>URTO01000183.1 GCA_900550745.1 uncultured Desulfovibrio sp.
GGAGGAGAACCCTTCTGGAGAAGGGCTTCTCCTCCCCCTCCCCAAACCCCACCCCCTCCTCTCCCAAGACTTTTATAAGGGTCGGCGGAGGGCGGGGTATTGAGAGAAGATTTACCTTTGACGCGCGTCCCCCGGAGCTGCGTCGAAAGAAAAACGGTTTTGATGCGAAGGGGCTCCTGAGGAGCCGCCTCCCCACCAGTCAACGTTTTGCGGGTGGGGGTCCGGGGGAGGGAGCGTGCGGGTGTCCCCCGCTTTTGAAAAAAGCTCCCTCCCCCGGTGCCTCTTCACCAACCACCAAAAAATGCACGAAGCATCCATCGTTGCAGGCATGATGAACATCCTCGAAGACGAGGCCAAACGCCACAACGTGAGCAGGATCACGCGGGTGCGGCTTTCGGTGGGGCTGTTCACGGCGGTGGAGCCCAAAACGCTGGAAGCGTGCTTCGAGCTGTACGCGGAAGGCACGGCGGCGGAAGGGGCCGAACTGGACATCACGGCCGTCCCCGCCGAAGGGCGCTGCCTTGATTGCGGGCATGAATTTCCTATGGCCTCGCCGCGCTGCCGCTGCCCGGAATGCGGAAGTCTGCGGCTGGAAGGCAAAGGCGGCCGGGACTTCCTCATCACCGGCATCGACGCCTGCTGACAACCAAGACTGACTGCGAAAGTTCGCAAGGAATATGCCATGAGCCGTTACATGATCGAATCGGTCCCGGAAAAATGCAAGGCGTGCCGCCGCTGCGAAATCGCCTGCATCGCCGCCCACCACGGCCTGACCTTTAAGGAGGCCCTGAAAAAGCGCGACGAGCTCGTCGCCCGCGTCCATGTCGTCAAGAGCGGCTCGGTGAAGTCGCCCATCTCCTGCCGCCAGTGCGAAAACGCCCCCTGCGCCCGCATCTGCCCCACCGGGGCGCTCCAGCAGGACGGCGGCATCGTGACCATGAACGCCCAGATCTGTTCGGGCTGCCAGCTCTGCATCATGGCCTGTCCCTACGGCGCGATTTCGCTGGAATCCATCGGCCTGCCCTCCGCCACGTCGGAAACGATGGCCCAGAAAAGTATGCGTTCAGTGGCCGTGCGCTGCGACCTGTGCAAGGACTGGATGAAGCGCGAGGGCAAATCCGTGCCCGCCTGCGTCGAAGCCTGCCCCGTCCACGCCCGCAGCGTGGTGCAGATAGGCTGATCCCCGCGCAATCATTGATGGTGTAAGCGTGCCGGGGCGGGGCCTCGGCACGCTTTTATTCACCGGACATTTATGATACAGGGCACGGATTATGAGCGAATCCATCGGCATCATTGCAGGAAGCGGACAATTCCCGCGCCTCGTGGCGGAAGACGCCAAGGCCGCGGGCTACGGCGTTGTGGCCTGCGCCTTCCACGGCTTCACCGATCCCGGCCTCGAAGCGCTGGCCGACGCGTACACGACCGTCTATCTGGGGCAGTTCGACAAGGTGATCGATTACTTCCGAAAGCACGGCGTCCGAAAGCTGTGCATGGCCGGGGCGATCAACAAGCCCCGCGCGCTGGATCTGCGCCCGGACTTCCGGGCGGCCCGCATCCTCTTCTCGCTCAGGGGCAAAGGCGACGACGCGCTGCTTCGCGCCATCATGGAAGATCTGGAAAAGGAAGGCTTCACGCTCATTCAGGCGGCGGAGCTCTCCGCCTCCCTGCTCTGTCCCGAAGGCGTCCTGACCCGGCGCGGCCCCTCGGCCGAGGAGATTGCGGAAATCGACTACGGCTGGCCCATCGCCGAGGCGCTCGGCCGCTTTGACATCGGCCAGTGCATCGTGGTCAAGCAGGGGATGGTGGTAGCCGTGGAATGTCTCGAAGGCACGGACGCCGCCCTGCGGCGCGGCGGCGAACTGCGCGGCGAAGGCTGCGTGGCGATCAAACGCTTCAAGCCCAAGCAGGACGAGCGCGCGGATCTGCCGTCCATCGGGCTGCAAACCGTCCGCCTCCTCATTGAACAAAACTACCGCTGCCTCGCCGTGGACGCGGGCAAAACGCTCTTTTTCGACAGGGCCGAAGCGCTGGCCCTTGCCGACAAACATAACTTCTGCATCGTCGCGCTGACCGAAGACTCGTTCGGGAAGCTGCGCCTTCAGGCGAAAGCCGACTAGACACACGAAACCCGAGAGGAAACCAAGTATGGGCAAGGCCGACCGTTATCAGAAACTGTACCCCGTCACATGGGATCAACTCCACCGCGACGCAAAAGCCCTGGCATGGCGCCTTTTGGAGCAGGGGCCGTTCAAGGGCATCATCGGCGTCGCGCGCGGCGGGCTTGTCCCGGCCGCCATCGTAGCCCGTGAGCTGAACATCCGTCTGGTCGACACCCTGTGCATCTGTACCTATCAGGGCCGCGAGCAGACCGGCGGCGAGGAAATCCTCAAAGCCATCGAAGGCGACGGCGACGGCTGGCTCGTCATCGACGACCTCGTGGATACCGGCAACACCGCCACCATTATCCGCAACATGCTCCCCAAGGCCCATTTCGCCACCCTGTACTCCAAGCCCGCCGGAAAGCCCCTCGTGGAAACCTTCATTACCGAAGTCAGCCAAGATACGTGGATTCTTTTCCCGTGGGACTCCGAAGTGCAGTACACCGCCCCGCTGGTGGAACAGAACTAGGCGTTAAGACGGGAAGCCCCCAGCAGACGGCATCATAAAAAAGGCCCTGTTAGGGCATGTGGTTGTTTCATCTCCACAGTGCGGCGAAAATACAGCCTTTTCCTCCGTTTTTCCCCTTGGCGGGATCCACGGTTAAGGCATTTTTCCGGTTATCCCTTTGGAGCTTCAAGGAAAAAAGCATCAATCATTTTTTATAATACAGCCATAAAAAAAGAAAACCGGGACAGCCTCGCGCAACAGGCTGCCCCGGTTTTCCGCATAGGAGCGGAGGAAGGATTGCCGCCGGCCTCGCTGCTGTCGGCCATCGAGAACCGCCGGAAATTCCCGGATCGCCGGCCCGTGACTGCCGCCGATCCGGGGCTCCGCCCTCCCCGCCGGGTGGACGGAAGGGCGGAGCTGTTTGGGAGGGAAGGATGCCAAAAGGCAATCCGTACGGAGGAGCTTCAGCCGCACGGCGCGAACGCATCCCTGGTTTCCCCTCCCGGTTCGACAAAACCTGGCCTTAGAAAGCGTACCGCATATTGACGGAGGCCTTGTAAGCGTTGCGGTTGGTGTTGTCGAGGACGTTGCCCCAAACGCCGTCGTTGAGGCTCAGGTGGATGTATCCGAGCTCAACGGCGAGGGTCAGATCCTTGTAGATCTGGTAGTCGGTATCAAAGGTGGCTTCCCAAGCGCCGTCCTTGGTGGTCAGGTAGGTGGAGCCCACCATGCTGCCGGTAGCGTCAGGATAGCTGGTATGGAAAGTGGTCATACCGGCGTTCTCCGGCATATTCTTGTTGTTGGTGCCCCGATAGTAGCCGACCTGAATGGCGTGCGTCAGGTTTTCCATAAAGGAGATATCCTTCATGCGGAGCGCGATGCCCCACGTCCCCACGGGGCTGGTGCCGAGGATGGTGTCGCTGGAAATGCCGTAACCGCCGTCAAAGCCGAAGGAAGAGCCGGACCAGCCGGCGTCCACGGTAGGCATGCGTTCGGAGCCGTCATACGGATTGGAGTTGTCGCCGGAGCCGTACCACAGGAGCAGGCCGGGGACGCCGAAATCAAGCTTGTATTCCGCGATGGCGGAAGCCAGCCAGCCGCTGCGCTTCAGGTCGATGGTCTTGCTGGCCGCGCCGTCGTATCCCTGCGAGCGGACGGTGCCCATATCCACGGAGCCGTAGTTGAAGTCACCGGCGAGGCGGAAGGGGCTGAACGTGGTCATTTCGCCCGTGATGCCGACCCACCATGCGTTGCCTTCGCTGCGGTTGCCTTCAAGCGTGGTCAAATCGCTGCCGCTGGGGAGCACGGGGAGCATACCGGCGCGCATGTCGTCGATATCCCCCTTGGCGTCGCCGCCAAGGCTGCGGCTGCCCACAAAGCCGTACATGCCCCAAGGCGTGATCTTCACACCGTCAAAGGTCAACGGCAAGGTCAGGCCGACGAAATCCATGGCGTTGTTCTGATCGTCACGCCACTTGTCGTAATAACCATTGGTGTTGTCGTTTTCGGCACGCAGCCAGAAGAGGTTAGCACCGACGTTTTCGGTCAAGTTGCCGCCGATGGTGATCCCCGCGCCGTCGCCGTCGAGCACGGCGGAACCGGCCACGAAGCCCGGCATCACGAAGGGCTGCAAGCCCATGCGAACCAGCACGTCGGTTTCGGGGATGGCCCAGTCGATGTAGGAATAGCGCACTTCAACGGTTCTGCCGTCCGTGCCGAGGGACGCGCCGTCCTTGGCATGGCCCCAATGCGTGTCGCCGATTTCAAAATAGACGACACCCTTCAGGCTTTCGGACGCAATCACATCAATCTGGGTGCGCAGGCGCTGCGCCGCACCGAAGCGGTCGCCGCTGCTGTGCTTGTCGAACGAATCGTTCGTATACTCAAAGTTGAAGTCCCACATCCCCTTGGCCTTGATGTCGGCCGCATTGGCGGCGGAAAATGCGGAGCAGACAAGGCCGGCCGCAAGCAGAAGCGTGGTGAGTCTCTTCATGACGAAAATCTCCTTTCTTCATGGTGAAGGTTGGGATATTTCCGGCCTCTTCCTCGTCAGAGCCGGAAACATCAAGAGCTTCAGGAGCCGAGGTGAAGCTTTCAAGCGCATTTTCTCCCACCGAAATAAATATTCAATTATTTGTACGATCTTTATAACAGCCCTCTAACGAAGCCCCCTCACCTCGTCTGCTGAAAGGAAAATACGATGCTACGATCCAGCCCTCCTCGGACGGCCCATCACCCCGCCAGCGGAAAGATCCTGCCAGCGCATGCGGTTGTTTCATCTCCACAGTACGGTGAAAACACAGCCTTTTTATCCGGTTTTCCCATTGGCGGAATCCATAGCTG
>URTO01000184.1 GCA_900550745.1 uncultured Desulfovibrio sp.
GGTTCAGATAAAATTCACCTAACGGATGACCTACCGCAACCATTTTCTATAACACAGCTTCTATAACACAGCCTACCTTTTTTGTTTCTCAAAAGGGGGAAAACATACGCGCCGGACGCATCCGGGACTCCCGCCGCGCTGCACCCCACCAGTCAGGAAACTATCCTCGCCGGACGCATTGATGAACGGAGATATTTTTTACTGCATGATGACAGGAAAACCCATACGCGCCGGACGCAGCGGCTGCCCCTTCACATGCAGGCCGCCAACCCCTCCCTCTCCTCAAAGACTTTTGTGGGCTGCCCCTTCGTGCACAGGTTGCCAAGAAGAAAGTAATTTCAATTAGATAGGGAAAGGAACTCAAGGAACGCCGCCAAGGGCACCCCGTTGAAGGGGACTCCGGCCGCATGGGCAAGGGCTGCCCCCTCTCACGTACAGGCCGCCTTGAGCGCCTTGTAATCGGTCTTTCCGATTCCCAGAACCGGGATGGACGCCAGCTTTTGCACACGGGCGACGGCGAACAGCCCGGAAAGGTGCGCCGCCCGCAAGGCCGCATTGGCCTCTTCCCGCGTAATGTCGAGCGTGGTGAACAGGACAATGGCTCCGTCCTCCCCGCTTTCGACCGCAAGCGTGGGGCCCTGCCCGCCGGGTTCTTCGGAACGCCCCCTGCCGAAGGCCGCCGCAAGCACGCCCTCGATCTGCGGGAGTGAAACCATCTCGCCGCCGATCTTGACGAAACGCTTTAAACGCCCCCGGAAGGACAGGCAGCCGTCGGCGGCCTCGCTCACCAGATCCCCGGTGCGGTACCACTCCGTGCCTTCAAAGGCCACAAAGGGCTGCCTGTCCGCATCCACGCCCAGATACCCGCCGAAGACGTTGGGGCCGGACACCAGCAGCATGCCGGTTTCACCGGAGGCCACGCGGCGCGGTTCCCCTTCCGCGGACACGACGGCAACCCTTACGGACGGCAACGGCTGGCCGATGGTGCCGGGGAGGGCGCTTCCGGGGCGGTTCACGCTGATGACCGGGGAACATTCCGTCACTCCGTAGCCTTCGCACAGGACGCCGCCGGGGGCGGCCTCGGCAAAGGCCGCATACACGCTGTCGGGGCACTTCTCTGCTCCCACGAACCCAAGGCGCAGGGAAACGAGATCGCCGGGGCGGGCCTTCCGCAACATGCCGTCAAGGAACGTGGGCGGGGCCACGGTGATCGTGGGTTTCCAGCGTCGGGCCAAGGCCGAAAGCCGCGCCCCTTCGGTGGGGTTCGCGTGGTAGACGGCGGGCAGGCCGAAAGCCAGCGGCAAGGCGATATTCCCGGTCAGCCCAAGGGAATGGAACGGCGGAAGTATGGACAGCATGCTGTCGTGCGACGTGATCTTGAGCACGGCGGCGATGTCCCGGCAATTTGCGAGGATGTTCGCATGGGTGAGCGGCACAGCCTTCGGCAGGGCCTCGGAACCCGATGTAAACAGGATCGCCGCCGTTTCCGGCACGCGGCGCGGGATGACGGCCTCGCCAAGGCCGGGGACACCCAGCAGGCGGGACTTGAGGAATGCGCCGAGCTTCACCGGGAACGGAAGGCGCTTCGCGTCTTCAAGCGCCGCCCAGACATCGGCGTATTCGCGGACGGGGAACCCTTGCCCCGCAAGCCTGTCCAACAGGCGGGACGAAGTGAAGACGCGGCGCACGCCCGCCGCTTCGAGGCCGTGGGAGAAGTTGGCCGCCCCGACCGTCCAGTTGCACATCACAGGCGTCTTTCCGGCCATGAGCGCCCCAAGCCACGCGAGCACGGCTGCGGCGGAAGCGGGCAGCATGATGCCGACGCGCTCCGCGCCCCCCGCCTTTGCCTTGATGAAGGACGCCAGCGCAAAAGCCCGCATGACCATATCCCGCGCCGAGAGTGCGGCGGAGCCGTCGGCAAGCATGGGCCGCGAGGGTGAGCGCATGGCCTGCCGGAATGCCGTCTCCACCAGATTGCGTCCGTCCGGCACCGAAAGTGTGCGCGCCTCGCCCGTGGGGAACCACGCGGCGGGCGGTTCGGCGGCTTCACCTGCCGCGCCGAGCAGCCCTGCCGCCGCGAGGATGCAATCCCCAACCGTACGCAGCGCTTCAAGCCGCTCGATGGGCTGGCCGGAAACCTCTTCCAGCCGTACGCTGACATTGATGAGCGACAAGCTGTCGATCCCCAGATCCGCGGCGAGCGTCGCCGTATCTTCAAGAACCTCCACCCCGCTCTCTTCCCGCAGGATGCCCTCTACCTTTTCCCGGATGGCCTTCGGCACGTCCGCCAAGGCAGCCCCGTCCGGGTTTTGGGCTGCGGGCGCGGGCAGTTCCTTCGGCGTGGAACCGAGCAAAAAATGGTACGGCACAGCGAGCGCGGGCTTCATGTCCGCATTATAAAAGGCTTCCAGCGCCTCGTTGAGCGTGCGCAGTCCCTCGGCCTGTCCGGGCAGTTCCGGTTCCGATACCACTATCCGCACCCTTCGGCGCGGCATAAAGAATATGCCGTTGAGCAGCAGTTTGAACATGCCCCTGCCCAAGCCCTTCAAAATCTCCGGGGCCGTGCCCCGCGCCCAACTGAACGAGCTTCCCCAGAGGCCCGTCGTCCTGACGAGCACCAGCCGCACGTCCGGCACCAGCCCGCGCAGGCTGTATACACCCCGATTGCCGCCGAGCCGTTCCCGGCCCGTGCGGGTAAGCCCCCCGGCGGGATAAAGAAGGACATTCCCGCCTGAGCGCAGGACTCCGGCAACACGTTCCAGCGCCTCACGTACCCCGCCCTCTGCCGTGCGCCCTTCCCTGCGCAGATCCGGTATGGAAATGGTTCCGATCAATCGGGCCAGGGTGCGGATCAGCGGCTGTCCGACTTGGCGTTCGTCCCCAAGCGGCCTCGGCGCAAAGTCCGCAAGGCTCGTGTAGACAAGCGCCGGATCGATAAGCGCCGGATGGTTGGGCAGGAACAGGATCGGGCGTCCATCGTCGCGGGCGCGCACGGCTTCAAGCCCTTCCACCTCTATCGTATAGCGCAGCCGCAGCAGCCCGCGGACAAACGCCGGCAGCGCCCGGAAACCGGGGCCATGCGCCGCCGGGCGGGGGGACGAAGCGGCCGGGGCTGGCCCCGAAAGCGGTTCTTCAGGGGTTTGATGCCGCCCGAACCCACGCATCACGGCCAGAAACACGCAGGCGACGCCCAAGCAGAGGATGCCGAGGGCGACATGCCCGTATGAGGGCCGCAACGCCGACAGGGGCAGATACAACTGGCCCGCAAGCAGGATGCCGGTGAAGGAAAGGCAATTGTCGAGCCCAAGGATGCGCCCCTTGTCCGTGGCGGCGGGGCGGACTTGGATAAAGCTGGTGATCGGGATGAGGTAGAGCCCCCCGCACGTCCCGGCAAGCGCGTACAGCCCGAACAGCAACGGAAGCCGGAACGCGGGATCGGCAGACGCGGCGAGCGGCACGAGGCACAGCAGGATGCCGATGCCCATGAGCGCCGGAACCAGCAGCGTGCGCCAGCTTTCGGGCGTGCCCCTCGCGGCGAGCAGCGAGCCCGCGCAGATGCCGACCATCAGGGCCACGGGCAGGAAACTGGTCGCGGTATAGGACAGGCCGAGTTCCGCCCCCCCAAGGTTATTGATCTCAAGCAGCAGCAAGGTCGAGAGGAAATAGAAAAAGGCTTCCGCCCAGATGACGAGGTGCAGCGGGCCATCCTTGCGGAGGGTGCGCAGGAAGCGGAAGGAATCGATGACCGCCGACCACGGGAAGGGGTTGCGGCTCCCGGCCCCCGGATGCGCGGGAATGAAGGCCGTACTGGCGAGCCCTCCGGCTGCGACGGCTACGGCCAATATCGCCACCAGCCAGCGCCCGAAGGGGTAAGCCGTTTCGATCCATGCCTGATCCAGCGCGATCCCGGCGAGGAACACCCCAAACAGGATGGACGCCGTGGTTCCGAGCTTGAACAGGGCGTTGATGCGG
This sequence comes from uncultured Desulfovibrio sp., assembly GCA_900550745.1. Classification (GTDB taxonomy): domain Bacteria; phylum Desulfobacterota; class Desulfovibrionia; order Desulfovibrionales; family Desulfovibrionaceae; genus Bilophila. The sequence continues at coordinate 3,973 of URTO01000184.1, forward strand.
GGGACTTGGCCGACCGGGAACAGTTCGGGGATGGAACCGTTGAGCGCCGGGCTGAACAGCGTTGAGCTCAGGCCCATGCAGAAGGTCATGGCGAGCATCCAGTTCCAGTCGAGCGTCACCATGCCCCACGCCCCCGCCAGCATAGCCGCGAGTTCCAGCGCCTTCGCGCACACGACGAGGCTTTTCTTGGCGAAACGGTCGGCAAGCCAGCCGCTCCATGCGGAGAAGAGCACGAACGGCAGCGCGAACAGGAACGTCACCTGCGACTGGAACACCGCATTGCCCGTGGTCACCGCAAGGAGCAGCCCGGCCTGCTTGAAGAAGTTGTCGTTGAAAGTCCCAAGGGCGTAGCTGGCCCCAAGGGCAAGCGCCTGATGCTTCCGATTCCCGTTGCCGGTACTCATGGAACGCCTCCCAAAGGATGTGTCATTGTGCCGCTTCGGTGGCGGCAAGCAGTTCGTCGGCGTACGTCTTGACCTGCCCAAGCGCATGGACGGCGCAGGCAAGGTTGAGCGTGTACGAAAGGGCACGCCCGTGTTTGTGCGGAATCAACAACCCCGCCTGCTCCAAGACTTTCAGGTGGTGCACCACCGCCGAACGGCTCAGCGGCAGGATATCCACGAAGGTCTTCAGTTCGATGGCTTCGCCCGGCTCAAAGAGCAACAGGATCGTTTGCCGCGTCCCATCCCCCAGCGCCGAAAAAACTTCAGCGATGGCGGCCCATTCCTGAGGCAGTCCGTTGAGGTAGTGTGTGTTCATAACTAAATAACTAGTTTTTTAGTTATAATAAGTCAAGCATTTTCTCCCCCCATATGCGTCTTCCGCACAGGGAGGTTTGGGGAATTATCTTTTTTTCTTTACATTATAGTCTGGTAACAGCTTTCTGTCCCAAAGGGAGAACATCCACTTCTGCAATGAACGCCGTATTTCAACAATAATTAAAGGCCGTGTCATAGAAAAT
>URTO01000185.1 GCA_900550745.1 uncultured Desulfovibrio sp.
GTACCAGCTCCCGGCGCAGCAGCCCTTCCTGCACGGTGGTGATTCCGTAGGAGGCGTACAGGTCCTGGGCCTTCCGGTAGGCCGCCAGAAACGACTCCAGCGGCCTCATGGGCACCCGCTTCTGGAACTCCAGAAAGGCGTTTTCCTCCATGTAGCCGGTGAGGGTGCCGTTCTCCCGTCCGATGACGCCTCCGGCGGGGGCAGGCGTCTGCGCAGTGACACCCAGCCGATCACCACCGGGTTGTCCGGCGCCGCCGCATCCAGGCAGAGCCGATCCGGGTGGCGCCGCTCCGAGAGCAGGTTGTGGTCGTACCCCTGTGCCGTTACCCACTGCCCGGCAGGGATGCGCTCCCGCCGGATGTAGTCCCGGATCCGGTCCTGCATGTCCGCCCAGGAGGTGCAGCCCTCCAGAGACACCTGTAGAAACTGGTTGGCCACCGCCGTAAAGTGGCTGTGGGCGTCCAGAAACGCCGGCAGCAGCGTCCTGCCTGCCAGATCCACCCGGCGGACGTCGATTCCCGTCTGGTCCTCCACCGCCGTCCTGCCCCCCACGGCGGCGATCCGGCCGTTGCGCACCAACAGGGCCTGGGCATCAGGGCTGTTCCGCTCCAGAGTGCGGATGGTGCCGTTTTCAAAGAGAATGTCCATGCGATTCCTCCTTTTCTCCCAGTTTACCGCGGCAGGGCGCGTCCCATACCCCGGCGTGAAACTCCATGTATAGGACAGTATGCCGCGAAAAGGCGTGAGCCCTGCTGCACATGAAGCTGCGGCATATCTGAACGCCTTCCCCGCATCTGTATGGCAAAACAGGCCGCCCTTCCGGACGGCCTTTTCATGCATTCACTTTTCTGACGCCACTTCGCCTTTTCTGAAAGGCCCCTTCCCAGAGAATCCCCTGACAGCAAAAGCGGGAACGTGCGGAACCGCCTGAAAGGCACATCACATATAGAGTTCGAGCAATCCTTCGGGCGGGGTAATGCGGATAACCTCAGTATCGAGATCGATGTCCGCGACAAATTCGGGTACGGCGGGAAGCAGGATTTCCTTGCCTTCCGGCGTAAGGATGGCCCAGATTTCCTGTTCGCCGTGGAAAAGGACGTGATCCAGCACGCCAAGCTTTTGCCCCGTTGCGTCAAGCACCACGGAAAGGCCGAGCATATCGTGCAGATAGACCTCATCCTCATCAAGCTCCGGCAAGGCGGATTCCGGGATAAGGAGCGTCTGGCCGCGCAGAAATTCGGCGGCCGTGCGATCGGGGGCCTCGACGAACCGGATCAGCGGCATCCCCTGATGCATGCGGACGGTATCGATCTCCATCTTTCTGGGAGGCTTGTTCCCGGCCTGAAGATACACCACGTCCCCGCGCAGAAGCTCCAGCGAATCGGCATAGTAATTGACGCGGATTTCCCCACGGATGCCGTGGGGACGGGCGAGCGTGCCTATTTCGACCAGATCGGCCGGGATGTTGCGCTGTTCCGCCACGGACTACTCCACGATTTCCAGCATGACGCGGCGGTGGGCCTTGGAAGAGGCCGCGCCGAGCAGGGTACGGAGCGCGCGGGCGGTTCTGCCCTGCTTGCCGATCACTTTGCCGAGATCTTCTTTGGCAACGCGCAGTTCAAGGACGGCCCCCTGCTCCCCTTCCACCTCGACGACCTGCACGTCTTCGGGCTTGTCCACAAGCCCTTTGGCGACAAATTCCACAAAATCTTTCATAGCGTACCTGCCCTGTTCGGTGAGGGAAAACATCTCTCAGCGGCAGAGTTTTTTGGGAAAACGGTATTCACCAACCATGCCGCCGGAATTGTGACGCGGAGCCTCTCCGCCCGGCAGCACATGCGGGCAAAGAGAAGATGGGGCTTCCCGCCCTTTTCACATCAACGGAGAAAAACAAACGACCCGATCCGACCCGCAGAGGCCGACCGGGTCGCTGAAAAGCCGGACAACCAAAAGGCGGACTAGGCGTCGGCCTTCTTCGCGTACTGCTTCATGAGCGAGCGCACGGTGTCGCTCATCTCGGCGCCGAGATCCATCCACTTCTGCACCTTGTCGGTGTCGATCTTGATGTCGGCGGGGCTGACCTGCGGATTGTAGTAGCCGAGGAACTCCAGCGGACGGCCGTCACGGCGGCTGGCGCTGTTGGCGGCCACGATGCGGAAGAAGGAACGCTTCTTGTTGCCCATGCGGGTAAGTCTCAGTTTAACGGACATTGGAACTCTCCTATTGGTATCGTATAAAGTTGTTGCTCAAGGACAAGGGGAAATGCCTTGCGACCTGTACGACTGGGCCGGAAACTCGCCACCAGCCTTTCGGCCGGGGAATAACCGACCGGGTGCCGACGCGGCCCGCAAACGGAAGAGGCTCAACGCTTTTTCTTGCGCTTCTGCCTTTCCGCCTTTTTCTTTTTCGTGGCGGACTTACCGCTGCCCGGAGCTCCGGGCAAGCCGGGCATCCCGCCCATACCGGGGAGTCCGCCCATGCCGGGCAAACCACCCATCCCGGAAAGGCCGCCCATACCGGGGAGCCCTCCCATACCGGGCAAACCGCCCATTCCCCCCATCCCCTTGGGCAACGGAGGCATCTTCGGCCTGCCGCCCTTGGCTTTGGGGTTCATCACCTGCTGCATCATCTGACGCATCTGGGTGAACTGGCGCAAAACCTGATTGACCTGCGCCACGGTCGTGCCGGAACCGGCGGCGATGCGCTGCCGGCGGCTGCCGTTGATAAGATCCGGGTTCCGGCGCTCTTTCATGGTCATGGAATTGATGATGGCTTCAGTGCGCGCCATTTCCTGTTCCGGAACCTTCAGATCGCCGAGCTTGGCGGTCAGGCCGCCAAGTCCGGGGATAAGCTTGAGAATGCTTTCCAGAGACCCAATCTTCTTCATGCGGCGCATCTGGGTGCGGAAATCCTCAAAATCGAACGTGGCCTTTTGCAGCTTCTTGGCCATGGCTTCGGCTTCTTCCGCCTCGAAAGAGCTTTGCGCCTTTTCGATGAGCGTGAGCATGTCGCCCATGCCAAGGATACGCCCCGCCACGCGTTCGGGATGAAACACCTCAAGATCGGAAAGCTTTTCACCGACGCCGACGTATTTGACCGAAGCGCCCGTCACCGACTTGATGGACAGGGCCGCGCCGCCGCGGGCATCGCCGTCCATTTTGGTCAGAACCACGCCGGTCAGGGCCAGATCCTTGTTGAAGGCTTCGGCCACGGTCACGGCATCCTGACCGGTCATGGCGTCGGCCACAAACAAAATTTCCTGCGGCTGTACGGCGGACTTGATGTCCACCAGTTCCTGCATGAGCGGGGCGTCGATGTGCAGGCGGCCCGCCGTGTCGAGGATGACCACGGTACACTGCTTCTCTTTGGCGTCTTCGAGCGCGGCGCGGACAATGTCCACGGGCTTCATGTCCGACGAAGAAGCGAAGCAGGGGATGTCGAGCTGCCGGGCAAGCGTGCGGAGCTGATCGATGGCGGCGGGACGGTAGACGTCCACAGGAACGAGGTAAGGCCGCATTTTCTGCTTGCGCAGCAGGTTGGCGAGCTTGCCCGCCGATGTGGTCTTACCGGAACCCTGAAGGCCCACCATCATGATGACGCCGGGCTGCGCGCCGCGCAGGTTCAGTTCGGTGGTTTCGCCGCCGAGCAGGGTAACGAGTTCGTCATGCACAGCCTTGACGAGCTGCTGCGTGGGGGTCAGGCTTTTTTCGACTTCCTGACCGAGCACGCGCTCGCGCACACGCTCCACGAACTCCTTGACGACCTTGAAGTTGACGTCGGCTTCCAACAGGGCGAGACGCACCTCACGCAGGCCATCGCGGATATTTTCCTCGGTGAGCTGCGCCCGGCCGCTCAGGGAGCGGAACGCGCTGGACAACCTGTCAGACAAACTTTCGAACATGAACTTCTCCGTGATGCAGGGACTTCACAATTTGCAAGCCCCAGAGCGTTACCCATCTTTATCCCAAAAGTCAAGCTTCCGGCAAAGATTCCGCCGCGCCGGGCAAATCCTTTCCATCCCCGGAGGGCGGCGGTGCGGCAAGCGTGATGCCCTTCTCCAAGGCGTATTTTCCCGACCATGCGCACAACCCCCGCAGCACTGGGGCGAGCTCCATCCCCCTCTCCGTCAGCGAATATTCCACATGGGGCGGGATGACCGGATAAACCGTCCGGGTAAGCAGCCCGGCCGCCTCCAGTTCGCGGAGCTGGAGGGTCAGCATCTTCTGGGTGACGTCCCCCAACTTGCGCTTGAGTTCACTGAACCGCTTGGCCCCGCCCAGCAGTTGCCACAAAAGGACGAGCTTCCATTTGCCGCCCACCAGTTCCATCGCCAGCTCCAGCGAGCAGTCATAGTGCGGTTTGATCTGCTTCATGCCACAGGCCGCCCCTTCAGTATCTTTTTAGTGACTATAGGATAAAAATGTGCGTACTTGCAATAAGGAATCATACCCCTATAGTACAGGCAAACGACTTTGGAGGATTACCATGAATGATTTCCTTTCCCTTGCCCAGAAAAGATACGCCGTCCGCTCCTATCTCCCCAAGCCCGTTGAGGCGGAAAAGCTTGAGCGCATCCTTGAGGCGGGGCGCGCAGCTCCCACGGCAAAAAACAACCAGCCGCACAAGTTTCTCGTCGTACAGCAAGCCGAAGGGTTGGAAAAGCTCTCCAAATGCACCAACGTGCAAGGCTACCCTCTGGCGATCATCGTCTGCAGCTCCTGAGGAAGTCCACTGTCAGAAACAGGCGTGATCGTGAGGTCCCGCACCTTTTCCTCTTTTTTGCCCAGAATACTGCAGCCGGATAAAAGCAGGCAAAGTGCCACGATCCCGGCGCAGACTGTACATAATAAACGCTTTCCGTTTTTCATCAAAAAAATCTCCCGGATATACTGTTACAACAATATATCCAGGAAATTTCA
>URTO01000186.1 GCA_900550745.1 uncultured Desulfovibrio sp.
ACAACACTAATTTGGGACAAATGTTGCTAGGAAATGCTGTAAGTAAGGCTGTCAAATTGGAACAGGCTGGGGCCAAAAAGGGTTTCGCATGACACAGCACATGCGCACCCGATAAGAGTCCTTTTTTGTATCTCGGTCATTCCAGCTCGAATCCTGCCGCTTTCCTGCGCCCTGCCCGTCGGCCCACCATGCTCAGGCTGCTTGTCAGGCATCATCCCCCGTTCCCTGCCGGTGCGGGAGGCCGCTTCCTTTGCCGACGCCCCCGGGTAGCCGGTTCGCCGCCCATGCCCCGGTTGTCCGCGTCCATCCCGTCGATAGCGGCTGTGGCAGCCGGATTTTTCCCAAGCACGCAGTTCCGCTGCCCCTTGAGGCGTTCAGCTTTCCTCACGGCGGCTGACGTGCCGTTTTCCCGCGTCACCCGCTGCTGCCGCAAGGTTTGGGCCGGGCCCCTATTTCTTCATATCCCAGAGCGTACCGATAAAATCGGTGAGCGCCTGCCGATTGATGCCCGCAGGTGGATAGGGGAACTTTTCATCCCCCGCCCCCTGCCGATGCGGGAGGCCGCCTCCTTTGCCGACGCCTCCGGGTAGCCGGTTCGCCGCCCATGCCCCGGTTGTCCGTGTTCACCCCGCCGATGGCGGCTGTGGCAGCCGGGTTTTCCCCAAGACACGCAAGCAGTTCGTCGCCCCTTGAGGGGTCCGACTTTCCGCACGGCGGCCAGCGTGCCGTTTTCCCGCGTCACCCGCTGTTGCCGCAAGGTTTGGGCCGGGCCCCTATTTCTTCATATCCCAGAGCGTGCCAATAAAATCGGTGAGCGCCTGCCGATTGATGCCTGCGGGCGGATAGGGGAGCTTTTCCTTGGGCCGGGGAAGTTCCACGCCGCCGTTTTTGGGATCGCCGTTCAGCAGTTGGAAGGCTTCCAATGCCCTTGCCTCGAAAGCCGCCAGCAGGGGGATATTGTCCTCAAGCGGCATATCGGAAGGTGCGGGGAGGGGCTCGCGGTATTCGACGATGAGCTTGGCCTTGTAGAACCAAAGGACAAAGGTAAAGCGGCGGACGAGGCTGCCGTTCTCCCACAGTCCCGGCTCGTCGGAAGCCCACGGGTCATCCTTCGAGTCCAAAACATAGGTATCCGCAAACCCGGAAAAACCGTTGATGTCCTGCTTCTTGTGCCTGATCGGGGGGAAACCGGGTTCCGGTTCCACGGGCCATGTTTCGCCGTTCTGGGAAACCGCCAGGAGCGCGACAAGGTGCGCCGGAGCCTGCGGGCGGCTGTACAGGGCATACACGGCCTGTACCGAGGTAGCCTGAAGCATGCCGTTCTGTACCGAAGGCGAAAGATCCACACGCCGGGCGTCGACGGAGGCAAAATCGGCGGCGGGCTTCACAGCCACGGCGGGACGGGCGGGCGATACCAACATGCCGTCGGCCACGCCCCGGATAAGCCCGCCCTTGGCGTTCATGCCGACAAAGGCCGCCAACGCGATGACCAAAATGGGAATAATGATTTTGAACATCTGCTGTCTCCACTCAGAAATGCCGAAACGGATCACGCCGTTTCGCCGTCAAGCAAACCACCTGTTTTCCAAACGCCGCATAGACACCCGCCGGCCTATCCCTCCGAAAGCGGCAGGGGAAGGCTCTGCGGGGCAGATGAGCCCCCGGAGGGGCGCAATCCCTTATTTAGAGGTTGAGCTGTGTTGCAGGGAGCCCCGGAGGGCATGGGGCAGCCAAGCTGCCCCCAGCCTGCCCCCAAAGAAGGCTGCGGGACAAAGGAGCCTCCCCGCCCTTCGGAAAGGCCCTCTCCCCCTGTGCCTACCACTTCACGCCCGGTTCCTCGTGGAACGCGGCGCGGTGGCGGGCGGCGAAATCCTCATAGGTAAACACATGCTCCTGCGTGCCCTGGTGTTCGATGCAGTAGCTGGCGCACGTCGCGCCGAGCCGGGCGGAAGCGGGCACGTCGAGGCCGTGCAGGAGGCCCTTGAGCAGGCCGGAGCGGAACGAGTCGCCCGCACCGGTGGGGTCGGCCACGGTTTTGGGCGCGGCGATGCCCACGGTTCCCCCTTCGCCATTGTTGATGACCGAACCCTGTTCGCCGAGCGTGGTGATCACGCCGCCGGTCAGGGCGCGCAGCTCGGCGCGGGTACGCCGCGTGGCCTTGCAGATCATCTCCAGCTCATAGTCGTTGGTCACGAGCAGGGACGAACCGGTGATGGCGTCAAGCAGGTCGTCGCCGGAAAGCGCCGGGATCTGCTGGCCGGGATCGTAGATGTACCGGATACCCTTTTCGCGGAACAAACGGGGAAGCACCTTCATGTCGTCAAGGTTGCTGGGGGATACGATGCCCCAGTCGGCGGAGGCGTCGGCGTGCGGGAACGCGTACTCGCACGGGAACCCCATCGCGGCGGGATGGAACCCGTTGATCTGGTTGTTGTTCTTGTCTGTGATCAGCGTGCAGCTCGCGGTAAACTCATCCTTCATGATGCGGACGCCTTCGAGCGAAATCCCTTTCGATTCGAGGAACGCGCCGTATTCGGAAAAGTTCTTGCCCGCCGTGGCGAGGATAAGCGGCTTTTCGCCCATCAGCGCCAGCGTGTAGGCGATGTTCCCCGCGCAGCCGCCGCGTTTTTCCACCAGCCCGTCGATGAGGAAGCTCACGTTCAAAATATGCAGCTTGTCGGCAAGGATGTGGTCGGCGAACGCGCCGTTAAAGGACATGATGCGGTCGAAAGCCAGCGAACCGGCGACATAAATGGACATTATTCCTCCGGGTGTGTTGATTGGGTGATCCAGGCGAGAAAATCCGCGTCCCCCCGTGCCACGGGCAGGGCCACGATGCAGGGGGTCTCATAGCTGTGCAAGGCACGCACCCGGACGGCCAGCGCTTCAAAACGATCGTCGTCCGTCTTGGCGATGAAGGGGATCTCTTCGGAACGGCAAAGCTCTCCCTTCCACGAATAGACCGAGCGGATCGGGGCCATGATGTTTACGCAGGCCGCAAGGCCGTTTTCCACCAGATCCCCGGCGATGCGTTCCGCCTCGTCCGCCGAAGCCGCCGTCATATAGACGAGAAGCGCCATATCCCCTCCCTTCACAGTGCGTTGGGCAGAAACGATAGCCGTTTCACACCGTTCTGGCAATCGAGCCGCCCAGCCCGATCACGGGCCTTTTTGAGAAAATTTTTTGTTGTTTGATTGAACAGAACAGGTTGACGCCTACGGCATGGGGGGCTATCAAATATATAAAGGTAACTGTTTTATAACCCTTTTCTCTGGAGGAGAGCCATGTCTGCCTATGGAAGCACTGTTTCCGATGTCATGGTCGAGGGCGGCACGCGGTGCAGGCTGGATACCGTTACCTACACCTCGCCAGAATTCGACGAACTGGAAACCATCGTTGAAGTGTGCGAACCCCTTTATGAAACCGAAAAGCCCACCATGCAGGCCCCTGTGGAACAGGGCCCTGAGCCGGTCATTTTCGTTTCCCCTGAATTCGACGAAATCGAAACGCTCATGTAAGCACCCGGTGAGTGAACAGCACTCCCGCATGGGCGGGAGGTCTCTTCACTCACCGGCCCCCGGCATGGCCCCGCCGCTTGGCTTTTCGGCATCCCGATCTTATGGTTTTGTTTCCGGCGTTCCGGGCGGAATATCCGTCCGGGACACGTTGCCGCGCCCCTTGCGGCGCGCCACCCCGAATGAAGGAAACGACCATGACAGACAAACAACGGGCTGCAAAAGTCCTTGAACTGCTCGCCGAACGCTATCCCGATCTGGAAACCCACCTTATAGCCGAGAACCCGTGGGAGCTGCTCGTCGCCACGGTGCTTGCCGCGCAATGCACGGACAGGCGCGTGAATCAGGTTACGCCCGAACTTTTCCGCCGCTGGCCCGATCCGGCGGCCCTCGCCCAAGCCACCATCCCCGAACTTGAGGAAGTCATCCACTCCGTCGGCTTCTATCACAGCAAGGCGAAACACCTCATCGCCGCCGCGCAGATCGTCGTGAAGGAGTTCAACGGGAAAACGCCCAACACCATGAAGGATCTCATCAAGCTCCCCGGCGTGGCCCGCAAGACGGCCAATGTGGTTCTGTGGGGCGGATTCGGCATCAACGAGGGCCTTGCCGTGGACACGCACGTCAAGCGCATCTCCGGGCGACTTGGGCTCACCAAGCATACCGATCCCGTGGACATCGAAAAGGATCTGATCAAGCTGTTCCCGCAATCCGAATGGGGCAACGTCAACCATCGGATGGTCTGGTTCGGCCGCCATGTCTGCGATGCGCGGAAGCCCCTGTGTGACGAGTGCGAGATGGCTTCGTTCTGCCCCAAGGTAGGCGTGGAGTAGAATCATTCCGGCAGCCTATTGATTATCATGGCATCATTTTCCCCTCATCGTACCCTGAACGTATGGATTACGTTCCTGCATCTGAGGGGCGCAGCAGAGTCCGGGGCTGCGGCCCTTTTCAGGAAGCGGTCGGTACAACCTGCCCGGAGGAAGAGGAGAAACGCCATGAAACGCCTCATCGTCGCTCTTGCGCTCGCCGCATCGCTCGGCATGGCCGGGAATGCCCTTGCCTTGGACAAGAAAATCAACATTTTTAACGGTGCCCAGTATGACATTTATACGCTGTACCTCTCTCCCACCAACGCCAATGATTGGGAAGAAAACCTGTTGAAGCAGGAAACCCTCCCCAACGGCGACAAGGTGGACATAGAGGTCAGCCGTACCGAAAAGGCCGAAGCCTGGGACGTCAAAGTCACCAACAAGGCCGGCGAAACCATGACATGGATCGGCGTGCCGCTGAACAAGGCCGGCCAGATCACCCTGCTCCCCGACGGGAAGTATGAAGCCCGTTAATGGGTTGGGATAGAATAATCGGGGAGGGGAGAGGGAACCTTTCTGAAGAAAGGTT
>URTO01000187.1 GCA_900550745.1 uncultured Desulfovibrio sp.
CCTGCAGCCGCCAAACCGCCAGACGCCCCCCGGCGATTCCACCCCGCCCCCCGCTCCCGCCGCACAGCCTGTGATCCGCGCCGTGGGCCTGACCAAGAAGTTTGGGACATTCGTCGCGGCGCACGACATCACCTTCGAGGTGCAGCCGGGGCGCATCTTCGGGCTGCTTGGCCCCAACGGGGCGGGGAAGTCCACCACGTTCAGGATGCTGTGCGGCCTGTCGCGCCCCACCGAGGGGGAATGCTTCGTCGCGGGCATGAACCTGCTCACCGCGGGCGGGGCCGCCCGTGCCAAACTCGGCTATATGGCGCAGAAGTTTTCCCTCTACGGCGAATTGACCGTGCAGCAGAACATGAGGCTCATGGCGGATCTGTACGGGCTGGAGCGGGGCAGGGTGAAGCCGCGTATCGAACAACTTGTCGAGGCGCTGGATCTGGAGCCGTTCCGGGATGTCCGGGCGTTCAACCTGCCGCTCGGACAGAAGCAGCGCCTTGCCATGGCCTGCGCCACGCTGCACGAGCCGCCCGTGCTGTTCCTTGACGAACCGACATCGGGCGTCGATCCCCGGACGCGCCGGGAATTTTGGAAGCATATCAACGCCATGACCCAGAACGGCGTGGCGGTGCTCGTCACGACCCACTTTATGGAAGAGGCAGAATACTGCGATGAAATCGCGCTGGTGTTTCAGGGCGGGATCATTGCGCGGGGCACGCCCGACGAGCTCAAGGGCAAAGCGCCCGGAGCGGGGGAAAACGGCGGCGCGGCGGACATGACGCTTGAAGAGGCGTTTATTGCCTATATTGAGGACGTGCAGCGTAAGGGAGGTCACGCATGAGCAATGCCGATCCGGGCCGGGCGCGGCCCGTTTTCCAGTGGCTCGCGCAGCTTTTCGCGCTCATGGGCAAGGAAAGCAAGCAGATCATCCGTGATCCGTCCTCCTATCTGGTCGCGGCAATCCTGCCCATGATCTTCCTGCTGCTGTTCGGCTACGGCATCACGCTGGACGCCGGGGTCATGGACATCGTGATCCTCGACGAGAGCAACAGCCGGTCGGGGCTGCAATTGCAGGAAAATTTCGCCCACTCCCCGAACTTCCGCGTCCATGAGGCCCGGTCGCGTTCCGAAGCCGGGCGTATGATGCGCGACAGCGTGATTTCGGGCTTCATCGTCATCCCCTACAACTTTGAAGCGTTGCTTGTGGGCGGGCAGGGCAAGGCGGCGGTTGCCCCCATTCAGGTGATCGTGTCGGGAGGCGAGCCGAACACGGCGAACTTCATACGCGGCTACAGCCAGGGCGTCATCGCCAACTGGCAGCAGACGCGGACGCCCGGCGGGGTTGTCCAGAAGCAGCCCCTTGACGTGGCCCCGCGCTACTGGTTCAACCCGGCGGCGAAGAGCCGCTGGTATCTGGTGCCCGGCTCCATCACCATCGTCATGACGCTTATCGGGACCATGCTCACAGCCTTGGTCATTGCCCGCGAGTACGAACGGGGGACGATGGAAGCCCTTTTCGCCACGCCCGTGACCCGGATGCAGATCCTGCTCGGAAAGCTGATCCCGTATTACTTCCTCGGCATGTTTTCCATGACCATCTGCGCGCTGGCGGGGGTGTTCCTGTTTGAGGTTCCCCTGCGCGGCTCGGTGTTCGCCCTGTTCCTCTTGTCGAGCACCTTCCTCATGCCCGCGCTTGGGCAGGGGCTGCTCATTTCCATCCTCACCAAGCAGCAGCTCCTTGCCGCCCAGACCGGGCTGATCACCGGGTTCCTGCCCGCCGTCATCCTGTCCGGGTTCATCTTTGACATCAACAGTATGCCCGACGCGCTGCAATACCTTACGCTGGCCATCCCCGCGCGGCATTTCAACACGGCGCTTCAGACGGTCTTCCTTGCCGGGGACATCTGGCCCGTGTTCCTTCCGCGCATGGCCTTCATGCTTGGGCTTGGCGCCGCCTTTCTGGTCATTACGTACAGGAAGCTGGTGAAGCGGTTGGATGTGTGAACCTTGGGGAGAGGGTTTCTAAAAAGGAGCCCCTCCAGCCTCTTGCCTTCTTCTCAATGCAGGGGCAAGGGGCCGCCGCCTGTTGCTGGGGGACATTCGCCTTTTCGATGATTTTTAAAGGCTCTGTTATATATGTGGTTGTTTCATCTCCACGGTGCGGTGAAAATACAGCCTTTTTCTCCGGTTTTCCCCTTGGCGGGCGCTACGGCTAAAACATTTTGTTGGTTATCCCATTGGAATTTCAAAGAAAAAGCATCAACATTTCTATGACGCAGCCTTTTTAAAAAATTCATTTTAGATAGTTGCAATGCGGCTTTCATTGCAAAAGAGAATGTCTCGTTGCCGGAGGTCTATTGTATGATGCGAACGCTTCGCCGTATCCTTGCGATTGCGCGGAAAGAGCTGTTGGTGCTCATGGGCACGCGGCAGAGCCGGTTCATGGTGCTGATCCCGCCGATCATCCAGATTTTCATCTTTGCGTGGGCGGCCACGATGGAAGTAAAAAACGTGGACGTGGTGGTGATCAATGAAGATTCAGGGTACTGGAGCCAGGAGGTCATCAGCCGGCTGCGCGGTTCGCCGACCTTCAGGCACATCACGTTCGAGGATGATTTCAAGAAGGCCGAGGAAGCCATCAACCGCCAGGACGTGCTGGTGGTGATGCACTTCCAGAACGATTTTTCCGCCAAGGTGGAGCGGGGCGTGCCCGCCGAGGTGCAGTTGCTGCTGGACGGGCGGCGATCCAATACAGCCCAGATTTTGACGCAGTATGTCCAGCAGATCGTACAGGGGCTGGCGACGGCAACGCCCGCTTTCGTGCAGGCCAAGCCTTCCCGCGTTGAGGTCGAGGCTCTGAACTGGTTCAACCCGAACCTCGATTTCCGCTGGTTCATCCTGCCGAATCTGATCGGCACGATCAATTTCTTGATGGGGATGATCATTACCGGGCTGACCGTGGCGCGGGAACGTGAGCTCGGCACGTTCGACCAGATGCTTGTCTCGCCCGCGAGCCCGGTGGAGATCGCCTGCGGGAAGCTGATCCCCGGCTGTGTGGTCGGCCTTGTGCATGGGACCATCTTCTTTTTCTCCATAATCGGGTTCTTCGATGTGCCGTTTGTGGGGTCTGTGGCGGTGCTGTACGTGACCATGCTGCTGTTCTCGCTTTCGGTGAGCAGCATCGGGCTTATGGTGTCCTCGTTCGCCTCCACGCAGCAGCAGGCTTTTTTGGGGTGCTTTACCGTGGGCGTACCGTGCATCCTGCTTTCGGGATTCATGACGCCCGTGAACAACATGCCGATGTTCTTACAGGATCTGAGCCAACTGAACCCGCTGAGGCATTTTATCGTGATCCTTCAGGGGCTGTTCCTCAAGGATATCACCATGAGCGCGGCGCTGGACAGCAGCGCGCGGATCGCCGCGATCACGGCGGTATCCATGCTGTGCGCGATCTGGATGTTTACGCGCAAGGCTTAGGGCCGGGACATTCGCCTTTTTGATGGTTTTCTAAAGAATTCTTTTTGAATTTTAGATGGTTGAAATACGCTTTCCCTTGTAAAGGCGAATGCCTCCCAGGGCCCGGCACGTTGCGTATCGGTTCAGGAATGGCTATAAAGAAAAGACCATGCCGCGCAAGGCGTTGCCGGGGCCCCGTGAAGGGCGTCCGGGAGGCCGCCGCCGGTAGCAAAGGCGAATGGAATAGTGTATGTGGGCTCCACCCAGGGATCAGGCGCAGCCCCTGCCCGGCAGGAACGCCGTCGTCCCTTCACCTTTACCTGAGGAGATACGCTTGGACCGAAGTACGGACAAAAGTTTGTGGGATCGGGTTTGCAGCCTGTTCGGAGGCCGCTCTGGGGACTCAATCGAGCAGGCCGTCATGGAAGCCCGCGACGAAGGGGAACTGGATCTCGCCGAAGGCTCCATGATCCTGAGCATCCTGCGCCTTGACGACGTGCAGGTGCAGGACATCATGACCCCGCGGACTGATTTCGACTGTATGCCTACGGGCGCACCCGTGAGCGAGGTGGCGCAGTGCATTTTGGAAACCGGACATTCCAGACTGCCCATCTACAAGGATACGCGCGACAACATCATCGGGATCGCCTATGCCAAGGATCTCATCAGCCTCCTCATTGATCCGGCCAAGCACCATACTCCGGTGGACGAAATCATGCGTTCGCCCTTTTTTGTACCCGAAACCAAGATCGTGAGCGAGCTGCTTCAGGAATTCCGGTCCCGCAAGAACCATATCGCCATCGCCGTGGACGAATATGGCGGGACGTCCGGCCTTGCCACCATCGAGGACATCCTTGAGGAGATCGTGGGCGACATTGAGGATGAGCACGATGCGCCCAAGGAAGAGGATATCCATCCGCTTGGGGATTCGCGTTATGCGCTGTCCGGCCGCGCCTACCTTGAGGATCTGGAAGAACTCGGCATCAAGCTGGAAGCTGACGAGGTGGATACCATCGGCGGCTACCTGTGCCTTGAAGCCGGGCATGTTCCAGAAAAGGGAGAAATTTTTGAGTGCGGCGGCTGGCGGTTCATCGTGGACGAAGCCGACGCCAAACAAATCCGCCGTGTGATCGTGGAACCCGCCACGCAGGAAGAGGACGGCGCCGAATAGACGGGGGCTCCCCTTTGCGGGGAGCTTTCCGGCGTACGTCTCCCGCCCGGAAATCACGGTAGGATGGCTCCCCCTTGCAGGGGGCTTTCGCCGTCCCCACCTCCACGAAAGAGCTCATAGAAGGTTCGCCCCTTTGTGGGGGGCTTCCAACGCAAGAAAAGGCCGGAACCCAATGCTGGGATTCCGGCCTTTCCCTTTTCATTTGCGGACGGTTACCAGCGTCCTCTGCCCGGTGTGGAGGTAGGAGCCGGGCAGTCATGAAATCGTTTTACTCCCAAAATT
>URTO01000188.1 GCA_900550745.1 uncultured Desulfovibrio sp.
GAGTTGTTGATGATGCTCTCCTTGACGACGGGCGAGGAAATGATGTCGTCCACCTCCTGCGTCACCACGATTGCCTCACCGAAGTATTTGCGCACCGTCTTGTACATATAGCGCAGGTAATCAGCCATGTTCGCCGACGAGAGAGCCTTCCAAGCCTCTTCCACGATAAGCTGCTTTCTCACACCTTTCAGACGCCGCATCTTGTTGATGAAGGCTTCCATGATGATGATGGTCACTACCGGGAACAGTTCGCGGTTGTCCTTGATGGAATCGATCTCGAAGACGATGAACCGCTTGCCCAGCAGGTCGATGTTCTCCGCCGTTTTTGCCCACCACCCGCGCCGAAATGGACGCCATCGGGTGGGATTCCCTTGATATTCTTCTTGTCACGGGCGACGCCTACGTGGATCACCCTTCCTTCGGCGTGCCCCTGCTGGGCCGCTGGCTGGTCGGGCACGGCTACCGCGTGGGCATCGTGGCCCAGCCGCGCTGGAAGGACGAGGGGCAGGGCACCGCCGACCTCGCCCGCATGGGCCGCCCCCGCCTGTTCGCCGGGGTGAGTGCCGGGGCGCTGGATTCCATGCTGGCGCACTACACGGCGTTCCGCAAAAAACGCCACGATGACGCCTACACGCCCGGCGGCAAGGCCGGGGCGCGCCCCAACCGCGCCGTCATCGTCTACGCGGGACTGATCCGCAAGGCTTTCCCCGGCCTGCCCCTGCTCGCCGGAGGCATCGAAGCCTCGCTCCGCCGCATCACCCATTACGACTTTTGGGCCGACAGCCTGCGCCGTTCCATCCTGTTCGACGCCCGGCTGGACATCCTTTCCTGCGGCATGGGCGAGCGCGCCCTCCTAGACGTCGCCCGGCGGCTCGATGCCGTGGCCGAACTTGTGGGCGATCTGTCCGTGCTGGAACCCGTGGACGGCGAAATCTGGCCGGATCTCTGGGCAGGCATCCCCGGCACGGCGCGGCTCGTCAAAACGGCCTCCATCCCCTCCGATGCCGGGGAGCTGGACGGCCTTGAGCTTGTCCGCCTGCCCTCGCACGAGGAGATGCTTGCCGAGCCCCGCGCCTATCTGGACGGCACCGTCCGGCTTGAGCGCGAGACGCACCAGTCCCGCCGCATCCTCGCGCAGCCCAACGGCGACCGCACAGTTCTCCTCACGCCGCCCGCCGCCCCCCTGACCACCGAAGAGCTGGACGGCCTGTACGCCCTGCCGTTCTCGCGGCGTCCGCACCCTTCCTACAAGGAACCGATCCCGGCGGTGGAAATGATCGCTACGAGCATCACCACCCATCGCGGCTGCGGGGGCGGGTGCTCGTTCTGCTCGCTGGCCCTCCATCAGGGCCGCCGCATCGCCTCCCGCTCCAAAGCCTCCATCCTCGACGAGGCAAAACGCATTGCCGCCATGCCGCGCGGCGGTTCCATTTCCGACGTGGGCGGCCCGAGCGCGAATATGTGGGGCGCATCCTGCCGCCTCGATCCTTCCAAGTGCCGACGCGACAGCTGCATGTATCCGTCCATCTGCAAGGGGTTTTCCGTGGATCAGCGCGCCTGCATCGCTCTCCTCCGCGACGTGCAGGCCACGCCCGGCGTAAGGCATGTCCGGGTTGCCAGCGGCGTGCGTTTCGATCTCGCGCTCAAGGATGCCACCGCACTTGCGGCCTACACCGGCGAGTTCACCGGCGGGCAGCTCAAAATCGCGCCTGAGCATTGCGTGCCCGAAGTCCTCGACCTCATGCGCAAGCCCGGCATGAAGCCCTTTGAAGCCTTCCTCGAAGCCTTTGCCCGCTACTCCGAAGCCCACGGCAAGGAGCAGTACGTCATCCCCTATCTGATGAGCGCCTTTCCCGGCTGCACCGATGCGCACATGCGCCAGCTTGGGGACTGGCTTGCCGCCCGGAACTGGTCGCCCCGTCAGGTACAGTGCTTCATCCCCACGCCGGGCACGGTGGCGACGGCCATGTACTACGCCCGCTGCACCCCGGACGGCGCGCCCATTTATGTGGCCCGGACGGATGAGGAGCGCCGCCGCCAGCATGAAATCCTGCTCGGAAAGCCCTCCGGCCAGCGCCCCCGCACGCAGGGGCAGGGACAGGGCAACAGGAAAGCTTTTGCGGAGAGGGGCAGGAGGAAGAGGTAAGATTGGAGGGGGCGGGGAGGGCTTTCTTCAGAAAGTCCTCCCCGCCCCCCCAATCATCTCTTCGCTTCAACCGCTCGAACTTATAGCCGACGGATACGGCGGCAATGTGGCTGCGCCCATTGTGGGAGCGTCCTTCCAATATGCCATCGGCACTTGACTTATCGTAGCTGAGTTCCTTGATGATCAGGTAACCGTAAGCAAGGTCAACAGTCCACTGATCCCAGTTGAAGCCCACACCGGCGGTGATGCGGTGACGCCCGTTGCTTGGGGTCATGTAGTCACAGGTGCTGTCCTTCATCGGGCTGGTTTCAAAAACATAGCCGCCGCGCAGGGTCAGCCAGTCGAGCGCCTTGTATTCGGCGCTGACGTTGAAGCCCCATGTGTCGCGCCAGTTTTTGGGGCTGTATACGGTGCCATAGTTAGGATTATCCATATGGATGTTTAAGGAACGGTAGTTGCTCCACACGGTATAGACGGTTCCGGCTTCAAAGCTCAGGGTTTCCATGGGCTTCCACATCACGCCGAAGGAAATGGTGTCGGGAAGGTTCAGGTTGCCGTGCAGATCGGAATTGGGCAGGTTGACAGGGAGCTGTCCAATTCCAGGAATGTTGGCGATATGATTCTTTTGATCAAATTCCACATGCCCACGCACGGCCTGCTTCACGCGGCTGCGGTAGGTCAGGCCGGCGGCCCATTCGTCATTGAATTTGTAGTGTGCGGCGATGTTGAAGCCGGGGGCGATGCTGGAGCCGGTGAGCATCTGCTGGTCGTAGCGACCGGAGAGTACGGAAACGCCGGTCATTTTGCCAAGGTCGCCGTCCTTTTTCATGAGCATGGTGGCGTACATGAATTCGAGGCCCACGGCGAGGGAGAGGTTATCATTGATCTTGAAGGCAAGGTTGGGATTCAGTGAAACGGTCTTGAGGCTGACATATTCGAGGTTTTCGTGTCCCGGCCAGTTATTGGGGTAGGAGTTGCCGAGGCCGAAGCGGGAGAAGATGCCGATGCCGCCCCAGAGCTTGTCGCTGAACTGGTGGGTGAGGTAGGCGTGCGGATTTACCCATGTATGCTTGTCCACGTCGGTGGAACGGCCGATGCCGAAGTGGTCCACCGTGTCGACGGTTCCGGAAGGCTGAATGGCGGTCATGCCCACCATCATCTGGGTACCGGGGAGCTGGGTGATCCCGGCGGGGTTCCAAGCCACGGCGGAGGGATCGTCCGCGCGGGCAACCATGCCGCCGGCGAGAGCCGTGCCTCGGGCGCCGAAGTCGGACAAGGCGAACCCTTCCGCTTGGGCTCTTCCAGTAAGCTGGGGGGCCGCCAACAGGCAGGCGGCAAGCAACAGGGAGGCAATCCGTTTCATAGTCTTCCTTGCTTTGTAAGAGGTTGACGTGTAAAAAACAGCCGTAGCGAAAAGACAAAAAGCGTCGGTGGTTGTCGATGCTTTTTGTCTTTAAATGGTAAAAGACCCATTTTTTTATCAGAAATAATGCTGAAATGCTAGCCGATTTTCCGGTTTGGCGTTTTGGGGGTTCCTTTTCAACTTCGGGGTATGCATGGTTTCCGCCTCTTCTCCGCTTCTTGATTTTCGTGGCGTAAGCCGTTCGTTTACCGTGCGGCAGGGTGTGCTTGGCAGGGTGCGGGGTGAGGTTCGCGCGGTGGACGGCGTATCGCTTTCCATACGGCGCGGCGAGACGCTCGGCTTGGTGGGCGAGTCCGGGTGCGGCAAGTCGACATTGGCGCGCATGGCGGTGCGGCTCCTTCCCCCGACGGGCGGGGAAATCCTTTTCGACGGCGAATCCGTGCTGCCCGGCGTGCCGGGGCGTGATGACACGTGGTATTCCCGTCGGTTGCAGATGGTTTTCCAAGATCCTTTTTCCTCGTTGAATCCCCGTTTGAAGATCGGCACATCCGTTGCCGAGCCGCTGATGGCCATAGGCGTGCCGCCTGCGGAGCGTCGGGAACGTGTGGGCGAAATCCTGCGCCGTGTGGGGTTGCAGCCCGAACACGCCGGGCGTTACCCCCATGAATTTTCCGGGGGCCAGAGGCAGCGCGTGGCGATTGCGCGGGCGCTGGTGACCCGCCCGGAACTTGTCGTCTGTGATGAGGCTGTGTCGGCCCTCGACGCTTCGGTTCAGGCGCAAGTGCTGAACCTGCTGAAAGAGGTGCAGGCTGATTTCGGGCTGACGTATTTTTTCATTTCACATGACTTGTCGGTCGTGGGCTATATGAGCGATCGGGTGGCGGTCATGTACCTGGGGCGCATCGTTGAGCAGGCCGATAGGAATACCTTGTTCGGTTCGGCGGCGCATCCGTATACGAAAGCCCTTTTGGCCGCCGCGCCCGTACACGATCCCGCAAAGAGGCGTATCCGGGCTTTCCTGCCCGGTGAACTGCCGAGCCCCTTTTCGCCGCCCACGGGGTGCGCGTTCCATCCCCGATGCCCGCAGGCAATGCCCCGCTGCCGCGAGGAAGCCCCGGAACTCCGGGAAATCGCGCCGGATCATCTGGCCCGTTGCCATCTATATGGATAGCGCCTTGTTGGAGTGACAAAGAAGGCGCTGTCACAGCATGGGGTGTTTCATCTCCACAGCGCGGTGAAGCAGCCTTTTCTCCAGTTTTTCCCTTGGCGGGATCCACGGCTAAGGCATTTCGCCGGTTACTCCTTGGGAACTCCAAGGAAAAAAGCATCAACCATGTTCTATGTACAGCCACGAAGAAAAGCCCCTGTTTCCGACGGAACA
>URTO01000189.1 GCA_900550745.1 uncultured Desulfovibrio sp.
AGAATCGCCATTCCAGCGGGGGACGAGATGGAAATGCAGGTGGTCGCGGATGCCCGCTCCGGCGGCTTCGCCGAGGTTGAGGCCTACATTGATGCCCTGCGGTTTGAAGAATTCCCTGAGAATGGTCGTGCACTGCTTGAGCAATTCCATGATTTCCGTCGATTCCTCCGCCGTCAGAAGCGGCAGATCCATGACGTGCCGCAAGGGTGCCACCATGATATGCCCGTTGTTGTACGGAAATTTGTTCATGATGACGAAAGCGGCCTTGCCGCGGTACAGGACGAGCCGTTCCTCGTCATGGGACAGATCATCGGGAGGGAGGCACAGAACGCACGAGTCCGGTTTCGGCCCCAAAATATAGTCCATGCGCCACGGGGCCCACAGAGGATGTGTCATACGACAGCTTCCTTGTCTTGAGTGAAAATCGTTTTTCCTCTTCTACACGGCAAGGGCGCTCACGGCAAGCCCTTCCCGCCCGTGGAGGACGCTTCAGCGCGGCTTCCTCTGGGCGGCGTCCGCCATCCCCTTTCCCGGAAGGCCCTTCCTGATCATCCCCTCCGCCAGTTTCAGCTGCGCTTCCCTTGTTTCGGCCTCCCCGTCCAACTTTGCGGCCAGAACCATACGCATAACGCTGCCGAACTGCGGCCCGGGCTTCAAACCGAGGCGGTGCAGATCGTCGCCGTTGATGTCCACTTTGATCTGCCGCCATTTATAGATGTATTGGGAAACGCTGCTGCTGATTTCCTCGTTGTCGGAGCGGGCCATCAGGTAAAGCGTGCTTTCGAGCGGCAGGGGGGCGAGGAGGGCGCACAAGCGGCTTATGGAGTGTCCCGCCTGCCCCTTTTTTTGCGTATCCCGGTGCCAGTTGAGGAGCTCCATCAGCGTCGTGCGCACGCTTTCCCGCAGGCTGAGGAGCTCCTCGCGTATTGTGGGCGTCAGTCCAAGGCGGTGCAGGATATCCGCCGTTTCGATGGCTGGGACGGCGCTGCACAGGGCCATGAGATACAGTGTGGAAAGGTCGGGCGTTTCCTTGAAATAGAGGAGGTGGTACCAGTCGATGACCTCACGCAGAGAGTCGAGGAGTTCGTCCCTGTCGGGGGTCAGGGTGAGGCTCGGATGGATCGCGGCCAGCACGCCGAGTTCGTTGAGGCGGCGCAGGCAGGTTTCCGGTTCGTCCTCGCGGAAAATGAGGTTCAGCTCGTGCAGGATGCGCGCGCCGGACAGTTTTTCCACGAGGTTCAGGGACAGGGCGTTTTTGATGAGCTTTTCGCCCTGCGTGCTGATGTGGAAACCGTACCGCTGTTCAAAGCGCACGGCCCGGATGATGCGGGTGGGATCTTCCACGAAGCTCAGGGCATGGATGATGCGGATTGTCTTGCGCTGGATGTCGCTCTGGCCGCCGAAGAAGTCGACGAGGCAGCCGAACTGCCCCTTGTTGAGGCGGAGGGCCATCGCATTGATGGTGAAGTCGCGGCGGAAGAGATCCATCTTGATGGAAGAGAGTTCCACAGTGGGCAGGGCGGCGGGGTATTTGTAGTATTCAAGGCGCGCCGTGGCTACGTCGAGGCGCTGTTCTTCGCCGTTTTCGTCATGATAGATGATGAGGGCGGTCATGAAAGCCCTGTGCTCGCGGACGCGGCCTCCGAGTTCCTGCGCCAGCGCCTTGGCAAAGGCGATGCCGTCGCCTTCAACCACCAGATCAACGTCGTCGAACTCCACGGCGGGGCGGCTGAGCATGATGTCGCGGACGAAACCGCCGACGGCATAAACGCTGACCTGCAGGCGGTCTCCGAGTTCTCCGGCCCTGTGGAGCATACGCAGCATGGGCTGGGGGAGGCGGGTAGACAGCAGTTTCGCGAGATTGCGTTCACGTGCGCTGGTGTTGACGGGGATGGGCACGCCGGAAGGATCCTCGACGAACATATTGATGAGGTCGGTGCGGGTGACCACGCCGATGACCTCGTTTTTTTCGACGACGGGAACCAGCCGCTGGTGCGCCCCCACGATGATTTTCATGAGGCGTTGCAGGGGGGCGTCCGGCGGAACCGTCAGGATGGTGCGCTGCATGTATTCGGAAACCGGCATGTCGCCCAGTTCGTGGGCGATGGCCTTGGATGCCGTCTGGCATTCCATATAGCCGATGCAATGGCGCGTCCCCGCCCGGAAGACGGGAGCGGCCTTGAGGCCGTAGCGGTTCATGATCTGTTCCGCTTCCCGGATTGTCTGTCTGTCCTCGATGCCGACGGCGGGCGAGGACATGAGATCCCGCGCCTGTTTGTTGGGGTTCACCTGCATATACAGTTGTTGGAAGATGGCATCCTTGAGTTCGGGAATGGGAATGCCCTTGACCGAAGCGGACGCCGCGAAACGGTGCCCACCGCCCCCAAGCGCTTTACATATCTGGCCGACATCCACGGCGTCCACGCGGCTGCGGGCCACGACCTGCACCTTTTCCTCCATGTTGGCGAGGGCGAACAGGACGTTGCAGGACTCCATCTCCATGAATTTCTGGGCGAGGTAGGCGAAATCGCCCATGAAGCTGTCCAGCGTCGCTTCGGCGAGGACTACGCTGTAAGGGCCGACCTCATGGACGGCAGCGGAGTCGAGCAGTTCATTGAGAACCTTGATATGGACGCTGGTCATGCCCGTCTGGACGAGATCCGCGATGAAGGGCAAATCCATGCCGTGCTGGCGCAGCCATGCCCCCGCAAGGAAGTCTTCCGGCTTGGTGGACGTGTAGGTGAACGCGCCCGTGTCGCCGTAGATGCCGAGCCCAAGAAAGGTGGCTTCCTGACAGGCTGGGGTGATGTCCCGTTCCTGTAGGGCCTGACAGATGAGCGTACAGGTGGAGCCTGTGGTTCCGATGTGCGTCACGTCGGCGTTGATGACTTTACTTTTTTCGCCGGAGCAAGGCTTGGGGGTGGGGTGGTGATCCCATACCTCCACCTCCACGCCGGGAAGATCGAGCAAATCATGCACCTGCGGCACGCGGGAACGGATCTGCGTGTCCACGATGACGACGCGCTTCACGCTCGTGTGGTCGATTTCTTTTATATTCTTGAATGCGTACAGAAATACGGCGGTTTCATTGAAAAACTGGTTCAACGGCTTTTCCATGCTGCCCGGAAAGATCATGATGCTGTCGGGGTAGATCATGGACATGCCGATCATCGAAGACAAGGCATCCCAGTCGGCGTTGCTGTGGCAGGTGATGACGGTGGGGGCTGAGGCCAAAGAAGGTTTCATATGGTTTCCTTATGCAGCTTACGACAGTTCGCCTTCGGTGGGGGAGGCGTCATCCGGGCCGGGTTCTGTGTACTGGGAGCGGGGGTGGTATTTCCTGTGGATTTGGAGCAGGCGTTCGGACTGGACATGCGTGTAGAGCTCCGTCGCGCTCATATCCGCATGGCCGAGGAGGATTTGTACGGAACGGAGATCCGCTCCGCCTTCCAACAGATGGGTGGCGAAGGAGTGCCGGAACGTGTGCGGGGAAATGGGTTTTCGGATGCCCGCCTCCAGTGCGTAGCGTTTGACCAGCTTCCAGACTCCCTGCCGGGAGAGGCCGTTGCCGGAACGGTTGAGGAACACGCGATCCTCAACGGGAGTGAAGAGGGGGCGCACGATTTTGAGGTATTCGGCCATGCGCATGACAGCCGCGTCATGCAGGGGGACAAGGCGTTCCTTGCTTCCTTTGCCGAAAATGCGCACGACGCCACGTTGGAGATCCAAATCGATGGGTTGCAGTCCGATGAGTTCGGAAACACGCATACCCGCGGCGTACAGCAGTTCCAGCATGGCCCGATCCCGAAGCCCTAGTTTGCTGGTGGCGTCCGGGGCGTTGAGCAGGCGGATGATCTCATCTTGCGTCAGTACGTCGGGCAGGAGGGAAGGGAGTTTGGGCGTGTCGATGAGGGCCGCCGGGTTGGAGGCCAGCTCACCCCGTTCGACGCACCACGCAAGGAAACTGCGCAGGGACGAAATGCGCCGCGCGAGCGTGCGGGTCGCGTCGCCGCGTTTGCGCAGCCAAGCGATGAACAGCGTGATGTTTTCGTCGTCGAGGCCGCTGAGGGGCGTTTCCAGCTCGTCGAGGAAGTCCCGGAGCGCATCCAGATCTTGTTTGTAGGCGGCGACGGTGTTGCGCGAGAGCCCCCGTTCGGCTATGAGTCCATCAAGCCAGCGGGAAGCCAGTTTGGAGGGAAAACCTGCCGGGGTATCGGGGCGCCGCCCGCCCTTGCCGGAAACGGGAGATGTATGGATTCGCGAGGTCGTCTTCATGTTCGCAGAATACACCAGAGCATGGGGAATCGCAAACCGATCGCGGTTTTTGGGAGTGATAGGATGAATGAGCGGCATGTGGCGTATGTGTGCATGGGATCCAACATGGGGGAACCGGAAATGAATCTGGCCCGGGCGCGGGAGGTTTTGGGTTCCCTGCCGGGCTGGAAAATCGAGGCGGCGTCGCCCGTCTATTTTACGGAGCCGCAGGAGATGCGCGATCAACCGTGGTTCGCCAATCAGGTTCTCAAGGTATCCTGCGCTTTAGACATGACAGCCCCCGAATTTTTGGATATGCTCCTTGATGTGGAAAAGAGGTTGGGCCGCGTCCGGGAGACGTCGGACCCGGCGATGCGGTTCGGCCCGCGCGTTATCGATCTGGATCTCTTATTGTTTGATCAGGATCGCTGGGATACGCCGCATCTGGCTCTGCCCCATCCTCGCATGTCGGAACGGGCTTTTGTGCTTGTCCCCCTGCGGGATATCGAACCGAATCTGCTCCTCTCCGACGGACGGACTCCCGGAGAGGCGTTGCGTTCCCTCGCTCATGCCGTGGAAGGGAACCGCATCCGCCAGTAACGGCAATGCTGGAGTTGAACCATGTGGAAAT
>URTO01000190.1 GCA_900550745.1 uncultured Desulfovibrio sp.
GGAATCTTCCTTTTCTAAAAGACGCTTTAAGGCTCCCCCATGCGTGTGAGGAAAATTCCGCAAGCTGGAGCGCATCCCCTGCCGCGTCGAAGTCCCCCCATGCACGTGGGGAAGGCCTAAAGGATCAGAGGGGAAACCGGTACGCATGGAGAGGCTCCGGCTAATGCTTCTTTTGCAACCCCAAAGAATCCATCCGGCATGTGCGGAGGTGGCCCGTCACGGCGTCCATGCCGTCAAGGGCGGGGTAGGGCCATCCGGCGCGCATGGAGGGCACGGCGGGGCCCTTTTGCGGAGGACATGCGGCGGCTGCGCAAAAAGCGGAAGCCGATCCCTGCAAGGGGGAAACGGCAAGCCGTCATGCGCCGCCCCTGGCAAAGCGCCCGGTCAGGGCGAAAAGGATATTCAAGGCGGCGAGCACAGCCGCCATCCCAAGCAGCCCCGAATCCACGCCCCACAAGGCGATCACCTGTCCGAGCGCGACCGGGCCGAGCATTTGGCCGAGCCGTTCGGTAATATTGTAGATCCCCACCGTCCTGCCGGAGCCGACCCGCCGGGAAACCGGGATTTCGAGCGCATAGGTTCCCTGCGCGCTGGCGACGACGGCATTGCACAGGGCGAGCAGCGCCACGCAGACGAACGCCGCCGCGAGCCCGTCGAGTAGGAGCAGGGCGATGATCCCGCCGATGCACAGGAACCCGCCGCCCACGAGCCAGGCGAGCTTGTTGGGCGACCTGTCCACCGCCTTCCCGAAGAAGGGGCCGAGGTAGATGATCACGAGGCAGAACAGCAGGAACACCCGCCCGATGCCCGCCGGGCTGACCCCGGCCTGGCTGAGCGAAACGGGAAGGAAGAACTGGAACAGGCACACGGTCACGAAGGCGCAGGGGAAGATGTTGCCCAGCAGCAGGCCCGCCATCTTGATGTCCGAGAAAAAGGCGCCGAGCCCGCGCAGGGAGATGCGCCCGGAAGCGGAAGGCTCAGGGGCCCACGTTTCGCGGGGCAGCGTGAAGCGGAGGAAGATCCCGATGAGGGCCATCAGCCCCGCCGAAACGAGGAAGGCCGACGCATATCCAAGGTTGTCCGCGATGAGCCCGCCGAAGGCGCTGCCGCACAGGAACCCGGCGTACAGGCCCGCGACGAGCGCGGAGAGGTTCCCGGCCCGGTGTTCGGGCGAGGAGTGCGACACGACGAAGACCTGCCCGGCGAGGTTGATGAGGCCGTAGCCGAACCCCGCGCCGCCTCTGGAGAGGATGTAGGCAAGGGGCTCCGAGACAAGGCCGCTTGCGACGTTGCCGAGCGCCACCAGCAGCGCCCCCCAGAGCAGGAGGGGCCGCCAGCCCTTCTTCTGGCTCCAGAAGCTGCCTAGAAGGATGCCTATGCCCACCGCGCACATTTCAAACGACAGCGGGAGGCCCATCACCACATCGGGCGGGAGCCCAAGCAGGCCGAGATCCATTTCCGCTATCCGCAGGGGGATAAAGGAGGCGGGCAGATCGATGGCGAACATGCACAGGAAGATGATCGGGCGCATGATGCGCGGCGGCAGGGGGGCATCGGCGGACGGCGCGGCGGGCTTCCCCATGCCTTGCAGGGGCACAAGCTCCAACATGAACAGCATGGCGATGATCATGATGGTCAGGGTGTCGTAGACGATGGAGCGGAAGGCTTCCCATACCGTGCCCTCGCCAATGCCCACGGTTACGGAAACCGGGTTGCCGTCGGACAGGGGCACGCCCGCTTGGAGGGGCGTCATCGGGTTCCCCACCGTAAAAGTGGTTCCTCCGGCATCGCTGACGGTGATGGACTGCGCCCAGGGCAGGCTCTGGCGGATGTGATCCAGATACGCCCTGACGGAAGGCACGTCCGCCAGCTTCAACCCAAGATCGTTGATGTGCGCGACATCATGCCCGATGTAGCGTGCAAGCTGGGTTCCGGCGTCGCGGGCGTTTTCCTCCAGAAAGGAAACGGCGGGGCCCCGGAGGAAAAGGAGGAAGGCGATCTGGCTGACGAGCAGGGGGATGATGAAGCAGCCCTTGCCGAGTTTCGGAAAGGGTGGCTTGCCTTCCCGCAGCACCAGCAGGATGAACAGGGAGCCACCCAGTACGGCCACCCCAAGGAACAGGAGCGTGTGCCGGGAGGCGGCGCTGCCGACAAACTCCGCCATGCCCGCCTCGTCGAATCCGGCGAGCACGCTCCCCACGCCGGCCCCCGCGCGGTTCCTGATGGGCTGGACAATCCAGACCTTGCCGTCGGCGTCGAAGGTTTTCACCTCGCCGTGCAGCGTCTTGAGCTTGTTTTCGTCCTGAGGGACGGGAGGGGCCTCCGGCGCGCCTGAGGGCCAGGCGGAGATGGGCCGCCCGTTTCCGTCCAATACGGCAAGGCGGCTGACGCCCGCGGTTTCGCAAAAACGGCGAACGCGCCCGTCCATGTCCTCCACCCGTTCGGGATCTTTGCCGAAACGGGCCAGCCGCGAGAGATCGAGGCTGAACTTTTCGCTGGCGATGGCCTGCACCGAGACAAGGGACGTCTTATAGGATTTGTACAGGGTCGCCAGCGTGAGGATACCATACAGGCACTGCGCGGCAAGGAGCGTTGCCAGGCCGCCGATGAGCAGGCGCTTGCGGGATGGTTCCATGTTCACTCGCCCGCGTTTTTGATGTCTTGATAGATCGCGTCCGCCGCCAGCAGGATTTCAAAAGGCGGGTCCCAATAGATGAGCCGCGCCATTTCCAGATTGATGGCAAGCCCGATTGCGCTGTCGAAGACCTGACCGACATCCCTGGGGCGTGTGCCGTCCATGACTTTGGCGATGGCCTCGGCCCCGAAGCGGCCTTCACTGGAAAAGCTGCTCTGGGACAGGCTCATCAGGACGCCGAGCTTCGTCTCCTCAATGCCGCTCTGGGAAAAGGAAGGAACGCCCGCCTTGATGAGCGGCTGGAGCAGTTCCCGCATCCGGTTCCACTGCATGCCTGAGTTGGTGGTGAGGTATACGGCGTCGGACGTTTCCGCCAGTTGGGAAATACACTGCCTGAGGTTGGCGAAGCTCTGATCGGGAGGCACGTTCAGCGCCGTGGTGCAGCGCACGAGCTCGATGCCGAGTTCATCGGCGGCGGATTCGATGGCGGCCAGCGAGACGTCGGAACGGCCTTCCGGGGTATCCTCATACGGGACACCCAGTTTCTTGAAACCAAAAATATCATGGAAAACGGCAAGCTGGCGCTTGTA
Organism: uncultured Desulfovibrio sp.; assembly: GCA_900550745.1. Lineage (GTDB taxonomy): Bacteria > Desulfobacterota > Desulfovibrionia > Desulfovibrionales > Desulfovibrionaceae > Bilophila. The sequence goes on from URTO01000190.1 coordinate 3,226, forward strand.
GCGTTCGGGATCGATCTGCGTATGCAGGTTGTCGCGCCCGGAATCCTCCAGTGATTTAGAGATGCCCGCCTGCACAGCGTCGGTGACCGACATGGAGAACACCGGAACGGCAATGTCGGCTGTGGCCATATCCAGACCGGCCCACGTGCCGAAGGCGAAAACCATATCCACGTCGCCCCGTTCGCGGATACGGTCGAGCAGGGCCTTCCTGTTGGCGGCACGCTGCGACGCGTCCCAGTTGGCGGAATAGTAGCCGTCTTTCAAAAACTCCAGCCGATCCCCGCCCGCATGTTCGGCGAGCCAGTCCCAAATGGGCCGGGTGTCGTCCGTCTTCTCCGGGATGGGCACATCGCCGTCGGCAATAATCCCAAGTTCGGCAAGCCCCTTGGCTGTGGCGGCGAGGATGCGCTGATAGTCCGTATACCCGCCTCCCTCAATGTAGGCCGCCCGCCATTTTTTTGCGGGATGGGCGGAGGCTTTTTCCTCAACAACTGGGGTGCCGTCGGCGGACGCGGCAACGGCGGCAAAGAGCAGACCGCCGCACAGCATGATAAAAAGGAACAACCGGCAAAAGCGATTCATGGCGACTCTGTTTTTCACAAGGTTAGGCAGGCGGCTTTCAGGCCGCGTTCCCGGCGGAACGTGCATGCCGGGCCATCCGTATGTCCCTGATCCATAAAACGTCAGGAGATGATTTCGCTTTTACGTGCATTCCCCAAGCCATGCAAGGCCGACAGATGACAAAGGGGCCCCTTGCGGCTACTGTAGCGATGGACGCATTTGGCGAACCGTGCACCGGGTGTACATACCCAAACAGCCAGTGCGCGGCATCCCGCGGCAACAGGGAGGGAGCGTCCGTATCCCGGCCCCTGTCCCAGTTCCTGCGGGTGCGTCAAAACTTCAATACCCGTTTGGGAACAAGGAGACTGCCATGAAGACCGTCATTTCCACTTCCAAGGCTCCCGCCGCCATCGGCCCCTATTCGCAGGCCATCCGTAAGGGCGGCACCCTGTACCTCTCCGGCCAGATCGGTATGGTTCCGGCCACCGGAGAGCTCGTTTCCGATGATGTGAAGGAACAGGCGGCGCAGGCCCTCGCCAACATGAAGGCCGTCCTCGCCGAAGCCGGAGCCACGCCCGCCGATGTGGTCAAAGTGACCGTATTCATCGTGGATATGGCTGATTTTCAGGCTGTGAACAGTGTATACAGCGAAACCTTCGGAGCCGATGCCCCGGCCCGTTCCTGCGTCGCTGTTGCCGCCCTGCCCAAGGGCGCGCGCGTGGAAATCGAAGCCATCGCCGTCCTCTAGCCCCCTTTTCCATACGGCTCCCAGATGCCTCCTCCCACATAGCCCCCGGCCCAGCCGGGGGTTTTCCGTAGGCCCTGTTATAGGATGTGGTTGTTTCATCTCCCCAGTGCGATGAAAAATAGAGCTTTTTTCCACTTTTCCACTTGGCGGGATCCACGGTTAAGGCATTTTCCGGTTGGCTGTGTTCAATTTTACGGTTGATGATTTTTTCAATGAAAATCAATAGATAAAAGCTCGTTCCACGTCTGGTGATGTGGGCCTCTCTCATTTTTTGTTCATTACATGAAATCCAGTTTTGAAGAATTGTTGCGAGACCTCCAGATAA
>URTO01000191.1 GCA_900550745.1 uncultured Desulfovibrio sp.
AATGGATGCCCATAAATAGGGCTTCCTTTGATAACATCAACTGGGGTGGTATGTTATGAATCGACGTGTCTTTATTGCATTTTTTATAACGCTTTTCGCCTCCTTGATTACCGGATGCCACAGGCATCCCCGCCCTGCACCTGCCCCCAAGCACCCGCCTCTTCCCCCAAAAGGCCACCGACCGCCCCCTCCAAGGCGTTAAGCTCTATAACAGCATCGAATTTCGCCCGGAAATGCCGTTTTCCGGGCTTTTCTTTAGTGGCATGACTCAGATTCTCTGAGCATTTTGAGGATGAGTTTGTAGATATTCTCATGGCGGTGATTAAAGCGAAATCCGCATTCTTTCAAATGGAAAGGCTCTGTCATATATGCGGTTGCTTCATCTCAATAGTGCGGTGAAAATACAGCCTTTTCTCTCCGGTTTTTTTCTTGGCGGAATACAGGGCTAAGGCATTTTGCCGGTTATCCCTTTGGAACTTCAAGGAAAAAGCATCAATCATTTTCTATGACACAGCCAATGGAAAAAATGGCCTTTGCGGAGCCGCTTGGTGCTATGTTGAAAGAAAGACGTATGCTGAAAGACGCAAGGCATGTGGCCTTTCTTTCCCATATGGCGCTGTCCATGAAAGTCAGGGCGTTCCCTACGCGCCAATACCTTGAGGCGGGCACAATAAGAGCCGATTTTGTCCAGGTTGTACACGCTCGCCCCTATGCTGGCTCTCCGGGGTATGGATTTGATTACGGCGTTGCCGGAGGAACTGAACGATGTGCAACGCATCGGGCCAGCGATGATTCCGTAAGGTCACAAAATGTTTATCATCGTCAACAACGGAAGGGTATGGGCCTTTTGGGGGCCATATGGCGGAACACGGCAAACGTCCCGTGAGCGGGCGTATCAAGATGCCTGAGTTGTGGGCAGTTGCTTTTGCACAAAAAAGAGGCCCGCTGGGGGCCTCTTGGAATCTGTTTGTCCTTAAATGACGTCGAAGCGTTCAAACCGCATCATCAGCCCGGCCCGGCCTTGCGTTGCCGAGCGGAGGTCTGTGGAGAAGCCGAAGAGCTTGCTGAGGGGGGCAAGGCCCTGCACGAGCTTGAGGCCCGCGTGGTCGAGGATGTTTTCAACTTTCCCGCCGCGCGTCCCGAACAGGCTGATGGCGGGGCCGAGGTTGGCTTCCGGCGCGGAGATTTCCACAAACATAAGCGGTTCCAGCGTCGTGACCTGCGCGGCTTCAAGGGCCGAGCGCAAGGCGATGCCCGCGGCCATATGGTAGCCCGCGGCCGTGGAGCCGTCACGCCGGGGCATGGCGGTGATTTCGACGTCCGCGTCCTGAATGGGATAGCCGGTAGCGGGATCGGACTGGAGCGCGTTTTCCACGCCCTGCCTGACCGCATCGACGAAAGCGGCGGGCAGGGTGGCCGTATCGATGGCGAACCGGATCTGGTTGCCCGAACCGCGTTCACGCGGGGCGATGGACAGGGCGACTTCGCCGATGTGCGTTTCCTTGCCGAGTTCACGGTCAAACGTGCCGGCCGCGGATGCCGTGCGCTTCGGCGTTTCGCGGCGGATGACCTGAGGCTGGCCCACGCGGGGCGCGATGCCGTATTCGCGGCGTATGCGCTCAAGGATCACGTCAAGGTGGAGCTCGCCCATGCCGGACACGATGCGGTGCCCTGAGCCTTCGTCGATGGAGACGGTCAGGGTCGGATCTTCAAGGGAGAAGCGGTCAAGGGCTTCGTCGAGGGTTTTGCCTTCGTCGGCGTTGCGGGGCTCGATGGCGAGGGAGATGACGGGCTGGTAGGCTTCGATGGACTCCAGCAGCAGTTTGGAGCCGGGAGCGCCGATGGTGTCGCCGGTGCGCGCCGAACGCAGCCCGATGGCCGCCACGATGTCCCCGGCTTTGGCGGCGTCCACCTGCTCACGGCGATCGGCGTGGAGCCGGTAGAGCCGCGAGATGCGTTCGTCGGCGCGCTGGGTGACGTTACGGCAGGGATCGCCCTCCTTCAGTGTCCCGGCATACAGGCGGACAAGGGCCAGCTTGCGCCCCCCATCCATCATGACCTTGAATACCAGCCCGGTGAAGGGCAGGGCGGGATCGCAGGGGATGGCGTCGTCGGTTCCGTCTTCGGGGTTGTGGGCAGTGACGGGCGGCAGATCGGAAGGGGCGGGCAGGTAGGCGATTACGGCGTCGAGAAGCGGCTGGACGCCGGTGTTTTTGAGCGCCGAACCGCTGAGGACGGGCGTCACGCGGCGGGCCAGCGTAGCCCGGCGGATGGCGCTGTGGATGTCCGCTTCCGTGTATTCGCCGCCGAGATACTGTTCAAGGAACGCATCGTCGTTTTCGGCCAGTCGTTCCAGCATCTGTTCGCGCCACGGGGCGGCGAGTTCGGCATCCGCTTTGTTGAGGGGCGAACGGGTCCATGTCTGCCCTTGATCGGACTCGTCAAAATCAAGCCGTTCCAAAGTCACGAGATCAATGACGCCCTGAAACGTCTCCGCCGCGCCCACGGGGATGACGACGGGCAGCGGGTTCGCGCCGAGCCGGGCCTGCATGGACTTGAGCACGGCGGAAAAGTCCGCGCCGATCCGATCCATCTTGTTGACGAAGGCGAGCTTCGGCACGCCGAAGTGTTCCGACTGCCGCCAGACCGTTTCCGATTGGGGCTCAACGCCGCCCACGGCGCAGAAGACGCCGACCGCGCCGTCGAGTACGCGGAGGGAGCGTTCCACTTCGATGGTAAAGTCAACATGGCCGGGCGTGTCGATGATGTTGACGGTGGTTCCGTTCCATTCGCAGGTCGTGCAGGCCGAGGTGATGGTGATGCCCCGCTCCTGCTCTTCGGGCAGGTAGTCCATGGTGGCCGTGCCGTCGTGAACCTCGCCCATGCGGTGGATTTTGCGGGTATAGAACAGCATCCTCTCGGAGAGGGTGGTTTTCCCCGCGTCGATATGCGCGATGACGCCGATGTTGCGCACAGCCTGTGTCATGGAAAGCTCCTCGTTGAAATAGGAATTAGGAAATGGCTGTAGGAAGTACGGGATGGGTGCCGTTCACCCTTAAAAAGGGGCTTGCTGGGAAAATTGTCAAGCATGGCCCAAATCATGTTTTTCCGCTCCATGTAGTTCTTAGAACGTCCCCATGCGAGAAGAACCATATCCGCATTGCTAATAGCCTTTTGAATAATTTGATCATTTAACGGGCCAACAGCTTTTTCTCCACCATGAAAATCATGTTTTTGAACCAAAGCATAGAGGTTGACGACCGTTATTATTCCTAGTGGGCCTATTTCTGGGGGGCATTTTTCAAAAAAAGAGTTTCGAGAAATTGGATACTCTTATCGGAAACGTGTTCATCGGCATCGCTCGGGTTTTGCATAATAACACAGAGTTTTTTTCCTGTACTGTCAGCTGTGATTTCCAGAAGATAACGAAACAAGCGATCTTCTGAAAAGCAGGCTTTACAGGAAACTCCGGGTCTATGACGAAAAACCGGCATGATTTTACTCCTGTTTTTCTAACGTACAGCTCAGTTCCAACCGCTCATTCATGAAAAAGTCCGGCGTCAAATCCGTGTGCAGCCAGCAACCCTCCAATCCCGTTCCGAGGGCCAGCGGCGTGCCTTCCCCGATGATTATCTGACCGGCATAAATGGCGTCGGCGCCGTCATCGGCGGGCAGGGCGTCCGGGTGGGCCCACAGAACCGCCGCATCGGGCAGGGCGGCGCGTTCGATGCGCGGGGCGCGGTCGTTCCAGACGGGGCAGGGGGATTCTGGGAGAGGGGCTTTGCCGAAGCGCAGGATGCGCCCACGTCCCGGAAGTTCGCGCAGGAGCGGGGCCGGATCGCGCATGGCAAAGACCTGTTCCACGCCGGTGAGCTCCAGCGCGGCGAACAGGCCGGAGGGCGCCGTTTCCATGCCCGTCCAGACGGCGAAAACCGGCTCCACGCCAGCCAGGCGCGCGGGCATGATCGCCGCCGCAAGGCGCACCGCCGAAGCGTAGCCTTCGCCTATGAGGAGCACGGCCCACGGCGCCGTTTCCCGTGTGCGGGTGAAGCCGAACCCGGCTGCGGCGTTTTCGGACGTTATGGTCAGGCGGGAGGGCGGGGCCGGATACGTCGCCTCAGCCAACGCGAGCGTCGTCTTGATCCAGCTCCGGTGCTCAGCGGATGTTTCCTCATAGGCTTCGGCAAGCCGCTCGTCGGGTACGCGGCAGGCTTCTATCTCAGGTGAAAAAGGCATGGCTTTCTCCTTAGCGCGGATTGGCTTTGAAAGGGACTGGAGGCTTTGGGGGAGGAGGGGGCTTCAAGCCTGTGGCGCGGCCCTGCCCGTCCCCGTTCCAAGGGCGTTCGCACTTGCCGAATCCTTGTTCCCGGCCTCTTGGTGCAGGTTGCCTTTAGGGAGGCATTTTTCACAGGTACAATGTCCCAAACCTCTCCGGCAGCATTCTTTTCTCAAAACGGACCGGGTTGTTCAAGCGTTATTCGCGGGATCTGCCGGAATAAGCGGCGGAGGCAGTTTTTGAAATCCCGGCTCAAGAACCAGTAACATGGTTCGCCCACGGAGGCCGCCAATAAAATATGTATGGAACTGCAAACTGTTCGTTTTATCGTATGGTCAGCCTTTTGGGGGGCAGGGCCTGCCCGCTTCCTTACTTGTCTTGAAATCATGTTTCTTTTCAACATATTCCAAGCGGGCGGACAAAAAAAGAGGGACGTGCATGTCCCTCCATTCATACGTCGGCATTTCTTCCCTGCACCCCTGCGCCTTGGGAGGGAATACCGACAACAGCGAAAAAACGCAGCCTGTCTAGAGTGGCCCCACACCTTGGGGGAAAGGCATTTAAGG
>URTO01000192.1 GCA_900550745.1 uncultured Desulfovibrio sp.
GCTTTTTTCTTTGAAGAGCCAAAGGGATAACCGGCAAAATGCCTTGGCCGTGGATCCCGCCAAGGGGAAAACCGAAGAAAAAGGCTGTATTTTCACCGTACTGTGGAGATGAAACAACCACAAACTATAACAGAGCCTTCGAGAAAGGAAACATCTATCGTTTGCTGTGGCACAGCCTCCAATAAAAAGTACCTGAAAACTGTATATCCATTACCTTGAATGAAAATATCAATCTCTTCTTATAACGGAACCAATAAAAATATTGAAAGGCCAACACCCCTTCCTCTTCAAAGACTTTCGACTGGTGGGGAGGCTGCGCGTCAGGAGTCCCAAAAGGCTTCAAAAAGTTCAAGGGATGTGTTCCGGTCGGCCCGTTTTCCCATATGGAGGCAGACTCGATTTTACCTTCTCCTCCGTCACCCACGGCAAGGCCCGTCCCGCATGTGGAGACAGGCTGGATGCCGCACGCGAAAGTCTTGGGAGGGGAGAGGGTGGGGCATGGGGAGGGAGAAGGGCAACACGTTTTCAGGAGGGGTTCCCTCTTTCTCCCCATTTTGCGTTTACGCTTTTTCCATCTCGTCCAGAATGGCGTGGGCCGCATCGGAGGGGACGGGGGCCTTGGTGATGGGGCGGCCGACGACGAGGAAATCGCTGCCGATGCGCACGGCCTGTGCGGGCGTCATGATGCGGCGCTGGTCGTCGGAAGCGGAGCCGGACGCCGGGCGGATGCCGGGCGTCAGGCACATCAGGCCGGGGCAGCGGGATTTGATGGCTTCGACCTCATGGCCGGAGCAGACCACGCCGTCCAGCCCCCACGACTGGCCGCCTGCCGCGAGATCGGCGGCAAGGCCGGAAAGGTCTTCCCCGTAGCCGGGCAGTTCGCCGGGGGCCATGCTGGTGAGCACGGTCACCGCGAAGAGCAGGGGCTTGGGGCCGCCTGCTTCGGCGCTTTGCCTGACGGCATCGACGGCGGCACGGATCATGCGTTCCCCGCCGAGCGCGTGCAGGGTGATGAGGTCAACGCCCATGAGGCAGGCCGAACGCACGCCGCCCGCGACCGTATTCGGGATGTCGAACATCTTGAGGTCGAGCATGACCTTGAAGCCCATGTCCTTGAGCTTCCTGACGACGGCGGGGCCTTCGTGGGTGAAGAGCTCAAGGCCCACCTTCATCCAGATCGGGCAGCCGCGCAGGGATTCGGCGGTGGCGAGGGCGTCTTCGGCGTTGGTATAGTCGAGGGCTACAATGAGTTGGGCCATGGGTTCATCCTTCCAGAATGGTGTTTGCCAGCCCCGGACGGTGCGCGGGGTGGAGCGTCGAAGCGAGGTAGACCGCACGCAGCTCGTCATAGGCCTTGTCCAGATCGTCGTTGACGATCCATGCGTCGAACCAGTGGGCCTGGCGGATTTCGGAGGCGGCATTAGACAGGCGGCGGGCGATGCTCGCTTCGTCATCCGTGCCGCGCCCGCGCAGCCGGCGTTCCAGCTCGCTCAGGGACGGCGGCAGGAGAAAGACGTATTGCCCGCGCGGGAGCGAAAGGTGCAGTTGGGCCGCGCCCTGAACGTCGATGTCGAACAGGACGTCCTGCCCGGCTTTCAGGGTTTCGAGCACGGGAGCCAGCGGCGTCCCGTAATAATTGCCATGCACATTGGCCCATTCCGCAAAAAATCCGGCTTCCCGGCGGCGGAGGAATTCTTCGACGGAAAGGAAATGGTAGTCCTTGCCGTCCACTTCATGGCTGCGCGGGGCCCTTGTGGTGCAGGAAATGGAATAGGCGAAGTTCGGGAATTCGGCCCGCAGGCGTTGGATGAGGGTCGTTTTTCCCGTCCCCGAAGGGGCGCATACGACGAGCAGCACCCCGGAACGGGCGGTTGTGGTCGGCGGCATATCAGGCATTGTCCTCCTCCTGCATAAATCGTTGACCCAATGTGTCCGGCAGGATGGCGGAAAGGATCACGTGGTTGGAATCGGTTATAATGATGGAACGGGTTTTTCGGCCTTGGGTGGCGTCCACGAGGCGGCCTTCCGTGCGGGCATCCTCACGCAGGCGGCGCATGGGGGAAGACGCCGGGTTGATGATGCCCACGACGCGGGATGCGACCACGAAGTTGCCGAACCCGAGGTTGATGATCCGTTCTTTCGGCATGGCTATTCCAGATTCTGAACCTGCTCGCGGCATTTTTCCAGTTCGTTCTTGAAGTCCACCACAAGGCGGGACGTCTGGGCGTCCTGAATCTTGTTGCCGCAGGTGGCGATTTCGCGGAAGCACTCCTGAAGCGTGAAGTCGAGGCGCCGTCCGGCGTCGGTCCCGATTTCAAGGAGATCGCGCAGGCGTTCCAGATGGGCATGGAGGCGGGTGAGCTCTTCGCTGACGTCGAGCTTGTCCGAGAGGACGACCATTTCCTGAAGGAAGCGGCTTTCTTCCAGTTCGCCGTTGACGGCGGCGAGGGCTTCGGAAAGGCGTTCGCGGAGCACCGCAAACCGTTCTTCCTTGATCTCAGGGGCGCGTTCGTCGATGCGCGAAACCCATTCCTCCATCTGGGCGATGCGGGAGGCCATGTCGCGGGCCAGTGCCGCGCCTTCCGTCTCGCGGGATTCGTTCCAGTCCTCAAGCGCGGCGATAAGGCCCTCTTCGAGGCGTTCTTCCATTTCGTCGTCCCCGTCCCCGCTTTCGCGCTCCCAGAGCGTGGGGATGGCGAACAGGGCGTTGTAGTCCGGCTCGAAGGCGTCCCCATGCAGATCCGCGAGCGCAGCCACCTGATCCAGCATGGCCGAGGCCTGCGCCGCATCAAAACGGAGGTTGGCCGCCGCGCCGCGCTGCTGGAGGGTGAGGGCGATTTCTATGCGGCCCCGCGCGGCGAAGCGCCGGACCACGCGTTCCAGACGGGACTCCAGCCCCCGCGCCTGAAGGGGGAGGCGCCATTTGAGATCCAGATGGCGGTTGTTTACACTCCGTATTTCCCACGTTTGCGTCCAGTCCGCGTCTTCCATGACGCAACGGCCGAAGCCGGTCATACTCCGCAGCATAGATTCTCCTTCAGGCTGTCAGCGTTGGGGATGGCTATCCGCATTATGTTACGGCATAAAGTTTTTCGGCACAAGAGCGGAAGCGGTTTGCCCGGCACTGGCTTCCCGTTTGATTTCAGTATATCCTTAACCCGATATGGGGACATGCCGCGGAAAGGAAGCTATCCGCCGTTTTTCGGCTCTTGACGTCCTTTTCCAAATAATACAAACCACTTTGTCTTTAGAACGCTCATAAGACATGATTGTTTCATCTTCACATAGGGTAAAGATACAGCCTTTTTCTTCCGTTTTCCGTTAGCGGGCCCCGTGACAGAGACGTTTTATTGGTTATTTGAAATGTGGAAAAAGAAAACATCAATCATTTAGTGGCGCAGCCTTGTCTTTTGAAGCGGGTTCCGGCAGTTGTGCCGGATAGGGGGAAAATCCGCCCGCCGCTTTTTTACGTCCTTCATTGAGCAGCAGGATGGGATGCCTATGGCCGTTCTTTGCGTGGAAGACCTTGATCATCTGGGGCTTACAGTCAGCGATATCAAGGCCACGTGCCGTTTTTACCAGCAGGTTCTCGGCATGACGCCGTTCACGTTCGGCAGCGGACGTACCGCCCTTTCGTTCGGCAGCCGTACGATCAACCTTCATGAAGCGGGCAAGGGGGATTTCCCTCAGGCCCATAACCCTCTTCCGGGCACGGCGGATCTGTGCTTCCTTTCCCGGACGCCGGTCGTTGAAATGCTGGATCATCTCAAAGCCAATGATGTCCCTGTGGAGGAGGGCCCGGTGCGGCGTGAAGGCGCCCTTGGGCCCATCACCTCCGTGTATTTCCGTGACCCAGACGGAAACTTGATCGAAGTGGCGAATTATACGGAAGCCTGAGCCTTCCGCGAGGTCTGTCATGCGCGTTTTGCCTTTCACGAAGTATTCACCCTGCGGAAATACGACCATCCTTGTCCGGGAGGCTTCGCTGTCCCCGGCGGACAGGGCCCGTGCCGCCGCCGAAATCATTGCTCCGGGGCATCTGGAAGCGGAGCAGGCCGGGTATGTGGACACCGCCGCTCCCGTCCCGCGGCTGGACATGATGGGCGGGGAGTTCTGCGTGAACGCGACCCGCGCCTTTGCCGCGCTGCTTGCCGAAGAGGGGAGGCTCAGCCCGGAAAGCGGCGGGCTTGGCGGAATCGTGAGCGTATCCGGGATGCCGGAGCGCCTGCGCGTCCGCGTCCGGCGTCTGGCCGCCCACCGTCTCGAGTCCGCCGTCCTTTTGGATCTGCCGCAAGAGCCTCCGTTGGAGAACGTGGCTCCGGGCATACATCTTGTCCGGGTGCCGGGCATTGCGCATCTGGTGCTGGATGCCGCCGCGCATCCGCTCCCCGCCGACAAGAATCGGGACACCGCCGCGCTGTTTGCCCGTTTCGGGCTGTTGGGCGAGGATGCCGCCGGGTGCATCTGGCTTCATCGCGAACCGTCCGGCCTGCGGATCACGCCTTTCGTATGGGTGCGCGGAACCGGGACGACCTACGCCGAGACTGCCTGCGGTTCCGGGGCATTGGCTGCGTCCATCGTCTGCCGTGGCGTTTACGGCGATGCGGGGGAACTGTCGCTGATGCAGCCGGGCGGTGAGCCGCTGCGTGTCGTGCCGGAGGGTTCCGCCCATCCCGGAGGCTGGGCCGCATGGATCGGCGGGGCTGTCAGGTGCATAGCCCGCGGGGATGTTTTTGTGGAATGTCTGGATTGAGAGGGAAGAACCGGGGGAAGGGAGGGGAAACCCTTCTGAAGAAGCGTTCCCCCTCCCTTCCCCCGGCCCCCATC
>URTO01000193.1 GCA_900550745.1 uncultured Desulfovibrio sp.
GCCAAAACAATAAGGCTCACAATAACAAGCTGTATATCCATTGAGTTACCTCCAACCCTTCTCAAAAAAACGTGCAATTGCACATTCGTTGATAAAAAATAATGATATTGAAATTCTTTGTCAAGTATAGACAAATATCACTGTTCCTCTTTTCAAGTGTGCGCACCTCGTTATCCTGTTTCCTAAAACGATTGAACAGAATAAACGGAAAAAGGGAAGGCCGAAGCCTTCCCTTTCACAACAGGGATCTTGAAAAATATCAGCCGAGCAGACGCTTGGCGATCTCCTGAGCGGCCTTACGTCCGGCCCCCATAGCCAAAATAACCGTAGCCGCGCCGGTCACGATGTCGCCGCCGGCAAAAACATTCGGAATGGACGTTTCGCCCGTCTCCTCATTGACAACGATATAACCGCGCTTGTTGAGTTCAAGCCCCGGCGTCGCCTCAAGCAGGATCGGGTTGGAGCGCGTCCCCACAGCCACAACCGCGAGATCCGTCTCGTGCTCGAAAACCTCCCCCTCAATCGGTACGGGGCGGCGGCGCCCGGAGGCATCGGGCTCACCAAGCGCCATGCGCTGCAAGGTCACGGACTTCAGCACGCCGCTCTCGCCGGCGTTGAAGTGCAACGGCCCCACCAGCTCGAAAAGCTTTACGCCTTCCTCTTCCGCATGTTCGATTTCTTCGCGGCGCGCGGGCATTTCAGCACGCGAACGGCGATAAATGATCGTGGAGCTTTCCGCCCCAAGGCGCAGAGCCGTACGCGCGGCGTCCATCGCCACGTTCCCGGCACCGAATACCGTCACATGCTTGCCGGGATACGTCGGCGTGTCGAAATTGGGAAAATCATAGGCGCGCCCAAGGTTCACGCGGGTCAGGTACTCGTTGGCGGAAAACACACCGATGAGGTTTTCTCCGGGAACACCAAGGAACTGAGGCAACCCTGCCCCCACGCCGATGAACACGGCCTTGTATCCCTCATCGAACAACTGCTGGACGGAAACCGTCCGGCCGCCGATCCAGTTGGTACGAAACTCTACATTGTTCTGACGCAAGCCATCAAGTTCCGCAGCCACAACATTCTTGGGCAGACGGAAGGCCGGGATACCGTAGATGAGCACACCGCCCGCCTCATGCAGCGCTTCAAACACCGTAACCTTGATTCCGCGCGCGGCGAGATATCCCGCTACGGTAATGGAAGAGGGGCCGGATCCGATACAGGCAACCTTCAAATCCGGGTTGGTGACGGCGCAAGCGTCGTTGTCGGTTACCCCGACACAGGGATCATGCATGGCATTGTCGGCAACGAAACGTTCCAGACGGCCAATCGCCACCGGCTCGCCCTTGACGCCCAGAATACACTTGCCTTCGCATTGGTTTTCCTGCGGACACACACGGCCACACACGGCGGGGAGGCTATTGGTGCTTTTCAGGATACGGTAGGCCTCCGCCAAGTCACCCTTGACGACCTGAGCAATGAATTCAGGAATACGGACTTCAACCGGGCATCCCTGGCGGCAGCGCGGGTTCTTGCACTGGAGGCAACGGCTGGCTTCAAGCTGCGCCTGCTCCAACGAATAGCCGAGCGCGACTTCCTTGAAGTTGTGCGCCCGCACAGCAGCGGGTTGGCAGGGCATATCGACGCGGGGCGTCTTGGCGGGTTTCTTCGCATTCTCAGTGTTTGTCATGGCAGCTGCACCTGTGCTCGTGATGTTCGATGGATTGCTTTTCCTGAGACCGGAAGGCGGACAGACGCTGACGCAGTTCGGCAAAGTCCACTTTGTGCCCATCAAATTCCGGGCCGTCGACGCAGGTAAACTTGGTTTCCCCGTCAACAGTCACACGGCATGCCCCGCACATTCCAATGCCGTCCACCATGAGTGAGTTCAGGCTGACGGTCGTGGCGACTCCGAAGGGCAACGTCGTCCCGGCTACGGCCTGCATCATGGGCACGGGACCAACGGCGACGACTTCCTGAACCTTTTTGTCTTTCTCAAGACGATCCTTCAGCAACTCGGTCACAAACCCCTTATGCCCATAGCTGCCGTCATCCGTCGAAATAAGCACTTCATCACAGAACGACTTCAATTCGTTCTCAAACAGAAGCAAATCCTTGCTGCGCGCGCCGATAATGGCGATTACGTAGTTGCCGGCCCTGTGATGTCCCTTGGCGATGTGGTGCATCGCCGCGATGCCCGTGCCGCCACCAACACAAATCACGCTGTCGCCCTTGACGATATGCGTAGCTTTTCCGAGCGGGCCTGCGACGTCAAGAATGCTGTCGCCTTCGGAAAGCGCTTCAAGCATCATCGTCGATTTGCCCATCACCAGATAGACGATGGTGATCGTTCCCTTTTCCGGATCCGTATCAGCGATGGTCAGAGGGAAGCGCTCCCCCTGCTCGTTGACGCGCAGCATGACAAAGTGCCCCGGTTTTGCCGTGGCGGCAATCTGCGGCGCGTCCAGCACCAATTTACTCGTTCGACCAGGAATCAGCGATTCCTTATGCAGTATCGTGGTTGGCATGTGTAAGGCACTCCTTGTTTCAAATCACCAAATCCGAGCCCCGTCGCACCTGTCCCGAACGAGCCCCCTTGTCCTGCCGCGTCCGGAACCTCCGAAGGGAGGTCATCCATCCAATTCGACGATCCGCACGCCCTGCGCATCCGCACTGGGCGCAATCCGACGCCGAAAAACCCGAATCCATTTCTCGCCCCACCGCTCGCGGAACAGCAGCGTCGCCAGCCATTCCACCGTATGCAGCACGGGCTTGCGCACATGCATGGCCATCAGGCTCCGCGTAATGCCTACCTTGCAGGAAGGGCATCCCACCAAAATGGGGCTCTGCGCCGGGTAGTCAGCCAAGGCCGCCCCCAGCACATCCATCTTCCGCCTGCGCAACGTATTGTACACCAGCGGAGACGCTATAGCCCCCATACCCGATTCGCCGCAACATCCCGGAGAGACTTCCATCGACGCGCCGGTCAGCCGGGCAATGGCACCTGCCTGCTTCTGCACCCCCTTTACCTTATGGACGCCGACCCATTCTGGATGGCAGGAGGCATGATACAGAACTTTGCCCTTGAACAGCTCGGAGTTGACATCCATCCGGCCCTGCACGAACTGCATCACGTCAAGATGCACGAGCTCCCCGCCTCCTTCGCCAAGCAACGTCGAAGGCTCAAGACGCTCAATACCTTCACGGCACGAACCGCATGCCGTGACAATATGCGTCACCCGGAAACCGCGCTTGGTCGCGCAAGCGATGGTCGCCTGCAACGCCTCTTTATTCCGTGCCATGTTGGAGGCGAACTGCGCATCGGCCCCTGAAGACAGCAATGGATAACCGCAGCACAAATGTGTTTCAGGCAGGATAACAGCGACGCCCGTCCGCAGCAACAGCCCCAAGGCGGATAAGCCTATGGTTCGGGAAAGCAGGCTTCCCCCGCAACCGGGGAAATACAATACCGCCTCTTTCAGAGCCGTATTTTCCTGCACCGGGGCACCATCCCCGGAACGGGGCACAAAGATGTTCCCGCGTTCCAGATGCAGCGCCTCGTACAGGTTCCTATACCCCGGTTCCGGGCCTTTACCCGAAAACAGCGGATTATACAAACGCTTCTTGATGGTCTGCGGCACAACGCCGATAATCCTGTTCTGCATCCTCTGGCCCAGCGCAGCCGCCTTGACAGCCTGGGGGATGCGGTGCGCAGGATTCCGCACCAACCAGTCCAGCACCTTGCTTTTCAGGGGATGCCCGCCCGCGCCTTCTTCCTCAAGGAAAGCGCGGAGCTGCAACGCCACATCGGCGGAAGGGATCTTTACAGGGCACACGGACGTGCAGCGGCCGCATCCCGTGCAGTGCTCCATCATGGCCAGCAGTTCCGCAAGGATGGACGGATCGGGCCGCCCCTTGTTGATCTGCGAATAATAGATCGCTTCAATGATCGCCCCAAGCACCATATTCTTGTTCCGGGGATGGAAATGATAGGAGCATTCCGGGTACATCATCGGGCACACCTGCTTGCATTTGCCGCAGCGGGTGCACATCTGCACGGAGGCAAGCAGGCTGATGAGACGTTCCTTATCCGGCAAACCGCTCTGACGGATGTCTTCGATCAGGCGGTTGAAGGAAAAGGTGAACGGACGCACGGGAAGTTCACGCTGCGTGAGCTTGGCGGGGTTGAATACGTCGCGCGGATCCACCCGCTTCTTGAACTCTCGGATGGCGTCCATCTTGTCCTTCCCGAGGAAGGCGATTTTGGTGATGCCGATGCCGTGCTCGCCGGAAACGGCCCCACCCATTTCCTGAGCCTCGGCCATGACCCGCATAGCGGCTTCTTCCGCAATTTCAAGCATATGCAGGTCATTGGAGTTGACGGGGATATTGACGTGGCAATTCCCGTCGCCAGCGTGCATATGGCTCGCCACCACAACGCGGCCTACCAGCATATTATCGCTGATTTTTTTGATCTTGGGGGCAAGGCGGTCATAGCGTTCGGCCATGAGCCGGAGGAATTCCACCGCGCGCTCTTCCATTTCCTCATCGGAAAGCTCGGAAGAAGGGACGCCGCCCTGCGCCACGCGGGTCACATTGACGAACTCTCGGTTGAGATCCTTATCCTCCAGCGCCATACCGGGCAGACGCCCCAACTCCTGCAACGCCTGACGGTATGCCGTTGCCGCGCACTCCAGATTGAGCTGTTCAAGGAACAGCGCAAAGTCCGGGATGCGCTGCATGGGAATGACCACGTCCTCGTTGATCTTGAAACCGGACGTCCGGCGGGCAATGGCGGAAAGGCGGTGACGATCTTCCCA
>URTO01000194.1 GCA_900550745.1 uncultured Desulfovibrio sp.
ATAAAAGAGCCTGAGGGGACTTCCATATGAGTGGGGGCCATCACATCAAGCTCACGTTGCTTGCGCCAAGGGAGCAACGCGTGAAGGGCCGCCGCCAGATCGATTTTCGAGAACTGAGAACGCCGTGATATGCCTTGTAAAAAGGGGATAAGCCAGTCTTCCAGACCTGCTAAGAGCGGTTCTTCCGAAACATCGGGCCAGCCCCCGCCTTTGTCCACAGCCCGCAGCAACTCGACGCGCAGCCGCCACTGTTGCAATTCGTCCGTCCACGGCAAACAGGCCAATCCAAGTTCCCGGATTCCCGAAAGCACCGCTTGCGCCACCCGATCCGCAAGGGAAGACCCGCCACCACTTCTCAAAGGAGTTTCTTCCAGAATAAATGCGCCGAAACTCACGCGCCTGCGCGCCGCCACTGCCTGCTCCCGGCTATCCCACACAACTTCTTCGGTTTCGGTAAATTGGGCATGATATAAAGCCTCAACCGTTTCCTGAGAAAGCGGCGCAGCCTGCCAAATACGCACATTACCGGAACCGCCGTTGACGGCCCCTACAGCCAACACAGGCTCGTCAGCCAACGAATCCGTATCGTCCAGAAAGCCGCCGCGCCCGTTGACCATACGGTAACTGCCCCGGCTCCGTTTCTGGGCAAGGCGATCCGGGTACGCCAAGGCGAGCAAGACACCGGCTTGTTCCTCTTCCGGTATATTCACAGGATTCCGGTACGGCAATTCACCCGCCGCATCCACCAGCCGCCCTATTTGGCGGGCAGCCTCCCGGATCCGAAAAACGGCGGGCGTCCCCTGACCGTGTTCAAGCAATGCCAGACGCGGGCGGATATCCGCATCGCGCAACCGCAGCGGATCACGCTCATCGGCCATTGCCGCCAACAGGCAGGCGGCCTTGCCAAGCCCAAGCGGTTTAGCGGCAAGAACCATATGCGCAAGCCGCGGATGCAAGGGGAGGCGGGCCATAGCCTTTCCCCGTGCGGTCACCCTCCACGCCGCATCGACTGCCTCCAAGCTGCGGAGCAATGGAAGGGCCTGATTGACCGCTTCCGCCGGGGGCTCATCCAGCCAGTGCAGGGAAGAAGGGGCGGCTATCCCCCATACGGCAAGCTCAAGGCACAGCGGGGCCATGTCGGCATCCAGTATTTCCGGTCGGGTATGAGCCGCCATTCCCGCTTCGTCCCCTTGGTGCCACAGCCGATAGCACACGCCCGGCCCCGTCCGCCCCGCCCGGCCTCTGCGCTGTTCGGCACTGGCAAGGGATACGCGCTCCGTGACAAGCCGGGACATGCCCATCCCCGCGTCAAAACGTACCGTGCGGGCCAAGCCGGAGTCGATGACCACCCGCACGCCTTCGATCGTCAGGCTGGTTTCCGCAATGGATGTAGCAAGCACAATCTTCCGTAGCGGAGCCTGAACCGACGCAATGGCGGCGTCCTGCTCCGCTGCGGGCAAATCGCCGTACAGAGGGCAAAGGTGTACGGTATCCGATCGCACACCTTGAAGTAACGCTTCAACTTTTCGGATTTCACCCACTCCCGGCAGGAACACAAGGATGCTGCCGTCCTCCTCCCGCAACGCGCGCCGGACAGCATCCGCAACCCATGCCTCCATAGGCATATCAGTCCGGGGCAATGGGAAGTAATACGTCTCCACAGGCCACGTGCGTCCCCTGCTCCGCAACACCGGAACCTCTCCGGGAAAATCCTGTTGCAGCAGCTTAAGGAGTGGCCCGGAATCCAATGTGGCCGACATGATCAGTAGCCGCAAATCGTCACGCAGGCCCTGTTGGCAATCAAGCGCAAGGGCAAGCCCCAAGTCGGCGTTCAGGCTGCGCTCATGAAACTCGTCAAAGATCAGGCAACCGACCCCCTGAAGTTCGGGATCTTCTTGAAGCATCCGGGTCAAGACGCCTTCCGTCACCACGGTAATCCGGGTAGCCGCGCTCACCCGGGAATCCAGACGTACACGGTAGCCTATGGTCTGGCCAACCTTTTCCCCAAGCAGGGAAGCCATATACCGGGCCGCATTCCGGGCCGCCATGCGCCGGGGTTCCAGCATCAGGATGCCTTTGCCGCCGAGCCACGCCGCCCGGAGCAATGCCAAGGGAACCCGTGTCGTCTTGCCCGCACCGGGCGCCGCTTCGAGTATACATCGGGTTCCGCCGCCCAATGCTTCAAGCAGATCCGGAAGCAGGGCCTCAATGGGAAGAACTTCTTTGGTATGATTGGACATGTCCCTCTCTAGCATGAATCCCCCTTCCCGAAAAGTATGCCTCCCAACCATCGCGTGGCGAGCTTTTCCTTGAAGAGCGGCTTCGCCTGATCTATGTTCCGAATACCGCCTGAGCCACCGGATCGGGGAAGGCCGGGCGTTCATGAACCATTCATATTTCTGGAGAGCGATATGTCCCTTATGGAAGCGCCGGAGCGCAACCTTGCCTTTGATCTTGTCCGTGTCACCGAAGCCGCCGCCCTTGCGTCCGCGCGCTGGCTCGGACGCGGCGACAAAAACGCCGGAGACGGCGCCGCCGTGGACGCCATGCGCCTGTCCTTCAATTCCCTGCCCATTGCGGGCAAAGTCGTCATCGGAGAAGGCGAAAAGGACGAAGCGCCCATGCTCTACAACGGCGAAATCATCGGCATGGGCAATGGGCCTTCCCTTGACATCGCCGTGGATCCCGTCGAGGGAACCAACCTGCTCGCTTATGGGCGTCCCAACGCCATTGCCGTCGTCGGGGCCGCTCCGGGAGGCAGCATGTACAACCCCGGCCCCAGCTTCTACATGCAAAAGCTGGTTGTCGGCCAAGCCGCCCGTGACGTCATCGATCTGGATGCGCCGGTCCATGTCAACCTCCGCCTCATCGCCAAAGCGCTGGGCAAGGATACCAACGACCTTGTCGTCTTCGTTCTCGATAAGCCCCGCCACCAGAAGCTTATTCAGGAAATCCGGGCCGTAGGCGCACGCATCCAGCTGCATACCGACGGCGACGTCGCCGGTGCCCTGATGGCCGTGGATCAGCGTTCCGAGGTCGATGTCATGATGGGAACCGGCGGCACGCCTGAAGGCGTACTGGCGGCCTGCGCCATCAAAGGTGCGGGTGGCGCCATGCTTGCCCGCCTCGATCCCCAGTCCGAAGCGGAAAAAGCCGCTATTCAGGAAGCGGGCATCGACCTTGCCCAAGTCCTTGATGCCGATACTTTGGTGCAGGGAGATGACGTCTTCTTTGCGGCCACGGGTATTTCCGGCGGCACGTTCCTGCGCGGCGTCCAGTTCTCCGGGCAGGGAGCCGTTACGCATTCCATGATTATCCGCAGCAAAACCGGAACGATGCGCTACATCGAATCGCATCATAACTTGAATAAGCTCATGCAGATCAGCTCCATCAAATACGATTAGTATACTATACGCCGGGACAGAGGGGCACTATCCTTTTGTCCCGGCGCAGTATGGACGCCGCCCCATCCCTTCAACAAGAGACGTGATACATGGCCCTTTTTTTCCGCTTCGGCCTTGCCTGTTTGCTGCTCCTGCTGACAGTATTCCCCACTTCGGCGGAAACGCTGTACAATCAGCCTCCGTTTTCCGAAAAGGAACTCAACCAGTTTATCGCCGATCTTCCCCGTTTCCGTGCATGGATCAAAACCAATAAGGAAAAGGCCCACCCGATCGTCAATGAAGCGGGCGAACCCGATTTCCTTTATTCCGAGAACGCCGCCGGGCATATCAAGGCTGCGGGCTGGAAACCGGAACGCTTTTTCTGCATTATGGGGCGGGCCGCCGCCGCTGTCGCCATCATCCAGCAAGGGGACGCCATCACGAAGGAGCCCCCCGTTGAAATGCCCAATGTGAGTGACGACGAACTCGACATTGTCCGGCGCAATCTTCCCGGCCTGCTCAAGGCCATCAGCCCGGCCCCAACCCCCAAAAAGTAGAGGTCAATATGTCCACTGTTCCCACCGCCGTTCTTTTCCCTGGTCAAGGTTCCCAAGAGCCCGGCATGGGCCGCGATGTTGCCGAAGCATCGAAAGAAGCCATGGAGCTCTGGAAAAAAGCTGAACAGATCAGCGGCTTTCCCCTGCGCGCCGTCTACTGGGAAAGCGACGATGCGGCGCTTATGGCCGATACCAAGCACCTCCAACCCGCGCTGACGGTCGTCAATGTGACGCTGTGGCAGGCGCTTTCCAGAAAGCTGTCCCCCGCCTGCGCCGCCGGCCATAGCCTCGGCGAATACAGCGCGCTGGCTGCCGCCGGAGCCCTTTCCCTCGAATCGACCCTTGAATTGGTAAGCCTGCGCGGGAAGCTGATGGCGGACGCCGATCCTGACGGCAAGGGCGGCATGGCGGCAATCCTCAAGCTCAACCGCGAAGCCGTGAGCGAAATCGCCAAGGCCGCTGCGGAAGCCACGGGAGAAATCCTCATTGTGGCCAACCACAACACCCCGGCCCAGTTCGTTATCAGCGGGAACAAGGCGGCGGTGGAGGCGGCCCTCCCGCTTGTTAAGGAAAAGAAAGGCCGGGCGGTTCCCCTTCCCGTCAGCGGGGCATTCCACAGCCCGCTGATGGATACGGCCGCACAGGAACTCGCCAAGGCGCTCAACAAGATGACGTGGGCCAAGCCGCGCTTCCCCATTTACAGCAATGTAACCGGTAAGGCGGTGACGGATGGAGAAAGCCTGCGCGAACTCGCCGCCGTCCAGATGATTTCTTCGGTTCTGTGGATCGATACGATCGCCAACCAGTGGCACGACGGCATCCGTTCATGGGTTGAAGTGGGCC
>URTO01000195.1 GCA_900550745.1 uncultured Desulfovibrio sp.
TATCCCTTTGGAGTTTCAAGGAAAAAAGCATCAACCATTTTCTATAACACAGCCTTCCGAAAAGGATGTGAACACACCATGATTGATGCGTTTCAGGCCGACATGAGGCTTGAAACGCATTCTTTTGCGTCAAATGTAACAAACGCAACAGCGCCGCCCCCCGGACCGGTGCTAGCGTCCGGTCATACGAAGAGGCATTCTCTCCCATCACAGCGAAATCAAGGAGTCAGTTATGGGTCATCCGACTATCTACCCCACCGGCGTTACCGTATACGATCCTGAAAAGTGCTGGAACGGTTTCACGATCTTTCAGGCGCAGGAAGTCGGCGCCGTACTTATGGATATGAACGGTCGCGAAGTGAACGTCTGGAAGGGCGTCCACGGCATGCCCAACAAGATTTTCCCCGGCGGCTATCTGATGACCAGCCGCGGACGCCGCAGCGGCAAGTACAGCGTGCAGGATGGCCTTGACGTCATTCAAGTGGACTGGGACGGCAACATCGTGTGGAAGTTCGATCGCAACGAATACATCGACGATCCCGGCATCCCCGGCCGCTGGATGGCCCGCTACCATCACGACTTCCAGCGCGAGGGCAGCACCACCGGCTACTACGCGCCCGGCATGGAACCCAAGACCGACTCCGGCAACACCCTCATCCTCGCACACCGCAACGCCCGTAATCCCAAAATTTCCGACAAGCAGCTCCTCGACGACGTGATCCTCGAAGTGGACTGGGATGGCGACATCGTGTGGGAATGGAACTGCAACGAGCATTTCGACGAAATGGGTTTCCGCGAAGGCCCCAAGAACACCCTCGCCCGCAACCCCAACTACCGCCCCACACAGCCCGAAGGCATGGGCGATTGGATGCACATCAACTCCATGTCCGTGCTCGGCCCGAACAAGTGGTATGACGCGGGCGACGAACGCTTCCATCCCGACAACATCATCGTGGACGGACGCGAAGCCAACATCATCTTCATCATCTCCAAGGCGACCGGCAAGATCGTGTGGAAGCTCGGCCCCGATTACGACAACAGCCCCGAAGCCAAGGCCATCGGCTGGATCATCGGGCAGCACCACGCGCATATGATCCCGCATACCCTGCCCGGCGGCGGCAACATCCTCGTGTTCGACAACGGCGGATGGGGCGGCTACGACGTGCCGAACCCCGGCGCCCCCACCGGCGTCAAGGCGGCGCTGCGCGACTATTCCCGCGTGCTGGAAATCGACCCCGTGGCCATGAAAATCGTGTGGCAGTACACCCCAAGCGAAGCCGGTTTCCTCGCACCGATGGACAGCAACCGCTTCTACAGCCCCTTCATCAGCGGCATGCAGCGCCTGCCCAACGGCAACACGCTGATCACCGAAGGTTCCGACGGCCGCGTCTTTGAAGTGACGCCCGACCACAAGATCGTGTGGGAATTCATTTCTCCCTACAAGGGCACGTTCGTCCCCATGAACATGACCTACCGCGCCTACCGCGTTCCGTACGAATGGGTCCCGCAGGCCGCCAAGCCCGCCGAAACCCCCATCAGGCCGCTGGACGTTGCCACCTTCCGCGTCCCCGGCGCCGCCGCCCTGGGTGATCGCGACAAGGAAGTGAGCGTTGAAGGGTGCGTGCCGTACGAAGGCAGCAACGCCCTGTGCGTGGCTTCCGTGGAAGACCCGACCGACAAGTAACAAGACAACCCGAGGCGGGGAGTTTTCCCCGCCTCTTTTCAGAGAGCAGCCATGAGCATCACATTGTATACGGCACCGGACTGCCTGCGGTGCAAAATCGTCAAGGGTTTTCTCGCCGAACGCCGGATCGCCTATGACGCGGTGGATTTCAAGGCCGACGCCCCGACTTTCAACGCCTTCTACCGTGCCAACCGCAAGGCCATCTACCGTAATCCCGAAGGCGTGGAGTTCCCGCTGTTCGACGACGGCACGGTGATCAAACAAGGATCCGGCGAAATCATCGCCTATCTGCTGTCCGGCCATGCGCTCGAAGGCGCGGTGACGCGCAGCGATCTCCTGCACGGCTGGATTTCCGGCCTCTATCTTTCGCAATGCCCCGCCGCCGAGGAGGAACATTTCGTCGAGCTGGTGCAGCAACTCGCCAAGGGCGGGCTCACGGTCTGCATGCAGACGGACGGGCGCAACCCGGCGTTGCTCGAACGGCTCGCCGGCCTCGATGTGCTCGCCAAGATCCAACTCAACATCCACGGCCCGGCCTCCGTGTACGAAACCCTGTTCGGTGCGGCGCCTTCCAAGGAGGAGCTTGCCAAGACCATCGAACAAGTCAAGGCGTTCCCGAATCATGAAATCCGCTTCCTCGCCGCGCCGATCCCCGGGGACGGCGGCGCGCGCTGGCCGAGCCGCGACGAAGCCGGGGAAGCAGCCCGCATGGTCTTCGACGCCTGCGGCGACCATCAGCTTCCCTATGCCATCGCGTCCGTGACGCCCGATATGCCTCAGGGTATGCAGGGCCTTGAGCCCGTGACCGATCCCATGCTGCTCAAGTACCGCTCCGCGTCCCGCGAATTTCTGTTCAAGGCCGATATTCAGAAATAGGAAAGCGAATCAGGGGAAGGGAAACTTTCTGGAGAAAGCTCCCCTTCCCCCTCTTCAACTGCTTTTAACCTCATCGGATCCCTGTCGGCTGTTTTCCCGGATTGTCTCTGTTTAGGAAAAACTGGGCGACGGGATTTGGGGAAGGTTCCGGCTGGCGCGTCGCGTCCGCCTCTCCTTCCATACCCTTTTGATAAGCGGGTAGCGCCCCAAATCCAAAGCGAGGCAACTCATGCACTACGACGTACTCATTATCGGCGGCGGCCCCGGCGGCACGACGGCGGCGAAGGAACTGGCGGCGGGCGGCAAACGGGTCGCGATCATTGAGGACAAACATTGGGGCGGCACCTGCCTGAACTGCGGTTGTATCCCCACCAAGATGCTGCTCGGCGCGACGGCTCCGCTCGCCATGCTCAGGGCGCAGGAACGCCTGCGAACCATGAAGGGAGGCATCGACATCGACTACAAGGCGTTGCAGGCCCGTGTGGGCCGCTTCATCAAGGGATCGAGCCAGGCCCTCGCCAAAGCCCTGACCGCCGCGGGGATTACCCTGTATCAGGGATACGGCGTCATCGCGGGAAAAGGGCACATAGCGATCCGCTCCGAAGCTGGAGAAGAAATGTTGACGGCTGACGACATCATCCTGTCCTGCGGTTCGTCCAGCGCATCTTTTCCTGGGCTGGCTCCCGACGGCGCAGCCGTGCTCGACAGTACCGGCATCCTGAACCTCCCTGAAGTGCCCGAAAGCCTGATCATCGTGGGCGCCGGGGCCATCGGCCTCGAACTCGGCGATTTCTTTGGCCTGATGGGTACCAAGGTGACCATCGTGGAAGCCGCGCCGCACATCGCGCCTACGGAAGACAACGATATCGCAAAGGAACTGGATCGCACGCTGGGCAAGGCGGGCCGTACCTGCATCGCGGGCGTGATGGCGAAATCGCTGGTCACCAAGGACGGGCAGGCCGAATTGACTCTCGGTGACGGCCGAGTGCTGACCGCCTCCAAGGCGCTGGTCGCCGTGGGCCGGACCCCGAACACCGCCGGGCTCGGCTGCGAAAAGGCAGGCTGCGCGCTGAAACGCCGGGGCTTCGTGGAAGTGGATGAACACCTGCTGGCCGCCGAAGGCGTGTACGCCATCGGCGACGTGAACGGGCTTACACTGCTGGCCCATGCAGCCGATCATCAGGGCGCATACGTCGCCCGCCGGATTTTGGGGCAGGAGCATGGCGCGTATGTGCCCGGCCCGGTGCCGTCCTGCATCTACGGCAGCACCGAAGTCATGCGCGTCGGACAGACCGCCAAGGCCCTGCTCGCCGCCGGAAAGGCCGTCTCCGTGTCCCAGGCCCCGCTGACCCTGAATCCCATCGCGCAGGCCGCGGGCGCTTCCGGCGGCTTCGTCAAGGTGGTCTGGGACGGCGACGTCATCGCGGGCATCGCCGCCGTCGGGCACGGCGTCTCCCACCTCGTCACCGTGGCGCAACTGCTCATGGTCGGCGGATATGTCCCCGAAAAGCTGCATGAAGTCATGTTCGGGCACCCCACACTGGACGAAATCCTCCCCGCCGCCATCCGTGCCCCCCGTGTAAGCGTGACCGAAGCATAACAATCTTCAAAGGAGAAAAGCGATGAGCCTTACCTATCCCGACGACCGCACGTACCACGCCGAACACCTGTGGGCCAAGCCCGAAGCCGACGGCACCATGCTTGTGGGCATCACCGACTACGCGCAAGATCAACTCGGCGGCATCATCTTCGTGGACCTCCCCGCCGTGGGCGACCATTTCAAACAGGGCGTCTCCTGCGCCTCCATCGAGTCTGTCAAAATCACCTCCGACGCGATCAGCCCTATCTCCGGCGAAATCGCAGCGATCAACGACGGCCTCGCCGATGCCCCAGAACTCCTCAATGACGATCCCTATGGTAAAGGCTGGCTCGTCCGCATCAAACCCGACAACGCCGATGAGGGCGGGCGCATCTCCGCCGCAGACTACGCCAAGCTCGTCGGCTGAACGGGCCGGAAATCCGACTGCTCTCGGCTTGGCCTCTTCACAGAAAGGGGATGGGAATCTTTCCCATCCCCTTTGTTGTCAGGCGTACTGAAAAGGTTCTGTCATAGTGTGTGGTTGTTTCATCTCCACAGCACGGTGAAAAGACAGGCTTTTTCTCCAGTTTTCCCCTTGGCTGGATCCATAGCCGAGGCGTTTTTCTGGTTATCCA
>URTO01000196.1 GCA_900550745.1 uncultured Desulfovibrio sp.
GACTCCCGCCGCGCTGCCGCCCCACCAGTCAAAAGTCTTGGGAAGGGTGGGGGTACGGGGGAGGGAGAACCCTTCTCCAGAAGGGTTTCCCTCCCCCGCTCTTTCCCAAGGAAAAGCTTATGTTCGATTGTATAGTCGTAGGCGCGGGGCACGCGGGCTGTGAAGCCGCCATGACGTTGGCGCGGTTCGGGCAGCGCGTGCTGCTGATCACGGGCAATGTGGATCGCATCGGGCACCTTTCGTGCAACCCCGCCATCGGGGGGCTCGCCAAGGGGCATATGGTTCGGGAAATCGACGCCCTCGGCGGCATGATGGGCCTGTGGGCCGACAGGGCGGGCATCCAGTTCCGCACGCTGAACGCCAGCAAGGGGCCCGCCGTACGGGCCACCCGCGCGCAGATCGACCGCGACAGCTACATGGAGGCGGTGAAGGCCGCCCTGTTCGCCGAGCCGAACATCACCATTTGGCAGGATACCGTGGACGAGGTGCTGGAGCGGGGCGGGCGCGCCGCCGGTGTCCGCACCGAGCTGGGGCAGACCTTTGAGGCCCCGCACGTCATCCTGACCACGGGCACCTTCCTGTGCGGGCTCATCCATGTGGGGCTCACGCATTTCCCCGGCGGGCGCCTCGGCGATGCCGCCGCCATGAAGCTCTCGGATTCGCTGCGGAAGCACGGCCTCACGCTGGGCCGCCTCAAGACGGGGACCACCCCGCGGCTGCTCCGGTCGTCCATTGATTTTTCGCAAATGGAGGAACAGCCCGGCGACGATCCGGCTCCGGGCTTCAGCTTTTACGGGCCAAAGCCCGGACAGCCGCAGGTGTCGTGCTATGTGACGTGGACCAACGAACGGACGCACGACGCCATCCGTTCAGGTATGGATCGCTCGCCGCTGTTCACGGGCGTCATTGAAGGCACGGGCGCACGCTACTGCCCCTCCGTGGAGGACAAGGTGGCGCGGTTTCCTGAGCGTGAGCGGCACCATGTCTTTATCGAACCGGAAGGGCTGAACGG
This sequence comes from uncultured Desulfovibrio sp., assembly GCA_900550745.1. GTDB lineage: Bacteria > Desulfobacterota > Desulfovibrionia > Desulfovibrionales > Desulfovibrionaceae > Bilophila. The sequence goes on from URTO01000196.1 coordinate 1,013, forward strand.
GCAGGAGTGCTATGCCAACGGCATTTCCACCAGCCTGCCGTTGGATGTGCAGCTTGCCATGATCGCCACCATCCCCGGCCTTGAACATGCCAAGATGGTGCGCCCCGGCTACGCCATCGAATACGACTATGTGGACCCGGTGCAGCTTGAGCCCACGCTGGAGGCCAAGGCGTTGCCCGGCCTGTGGCTGGCGGGGCAGATCAACGGGACGTCCGGCTATGAGGAGGCCGCCGCCCAAGGAATGTGGGCCGCGATCAACGTGGGGTGCCGCCTGACGGGCCGCGAGCCGTTCCTGCCGGGCCGCGACGTGGCCTATATGTCCGTGCTGGTGGACGATCTCGTGACGCGGGGGACGCAGGAGCCGTACCGTATGTTCACATCGCGGGCGGAATACCGGCTGCTGCTGCGCGAAGCCAATGCCGACGCGCGGCTGACCCCGCTGGGGCGGGAGCTTGGGCTGGTGGGCGACGAACAGTGGGCGGCCTTCCGGCGCAAGCAGGACGCATTGGGGCGGCTGCTGGACATGCTGCGTGAAGTGCGGGTTTCGCCGGACGCGGCGACAAGCGACGCTTTCCGTGAGCTGGGCGAGCCCGTGCCGAACAAGTCTCTGACGCTGGAGGAAGTGCTCCGGCGTCCGTCCATGACGCTGGGACGGCTTGAGCGCCTGCATCCCGGCGTGACGGATTTCCCCGAAGAAGTCCTTTTGGAGGCGGAGACCTCCGTGAAGTACGCGGGGTATCTGGTGCGGCAGGACGAGCTGGTCAAGCGTTCCGCACGGCTTGAGGAGGTGCGCCTCCCGGCGGATCTGGATTACCCCTCCGTTTCCGGCCTGTCAGCCGAGATCGTGGAAAAGCTCTGCGCCGTGCGCCCCCGCACCCTCGGTCAGGCGGGGCGCATTTCCGGGGTGACCCCGGCGGCGCTGACCTGTCTGGAAATCCATCTGAAAAAACGCTCCCTGCTCGGATAGCCATGAAGAGGCGGCCGCTTGAAGCCCTGTTCGCCGGAACCGGCGGCGCGGCCTTTCCCCGGATGACCGCGCTTGTGGGGGCCGGGGGCAAGACGACGCTCATGTACGCGCTGGCCCGGCGCATGGCCGATGCCGGGCGGCGTGTGGTCTGCACCACCACGACCAAGATTTTCCCGCCGGAAAACGGCCTGCCCGTGGTTCTCTTGGAGGGTGAGGCCGATCCCGTTGCCGCCGTCCACGATGCGCTGTTCGCCGCGCCGTGTGTTGTGGCCGCCGGGCGTCCGTTGCCGGACGTGCGGAAGCTGGACGGCGTATCCCCCCGTATGCTCGGCGTGCTGTCGGCGGCGCTGCCCGATGTCCTTTTTCTTGTGGAGGCCGACGGCGCTGCCCGTAAGCCCCTCAAGGCTCCCGCTGCGCACGAGCCCGTCCTCCCTGAACCTTTGGATTGCTGCGTGGCTGTGGTCGGCCTGGACAGCGTGGGCCAGCCGCTGGACGACGTGCATGTACATCGCTCCGCACTGGTTTGCGCGGCGGCGGAGCAGGAGCCGGGGAGCCTGGTGACGCCCGCGACGCTGGCCCGTCTGGTGGAGCACCCCGAAGGGCTGTTCCGCCGCTGTCCGGCGGGGTGCCGCCGTCTCGTATTCGCCAACAAGGGGGATGGGCCGGGTGCGCTCGGTGCGGCTTCCGAAGCCGCCGCCCTGTCCCGTTCCGTGGCGTGGTTTGCGGGAAGCGCGGCTCAGGGCTGGTGCGTCCCGTTGACGGCAGAGGCCCTATGGACGCTTGGCATGGAGCCCTTCCGTGATCTATCATGCTGAGATGGAAGGCAGAGTGGTAAAACAATGGTTCGGGATGGGATCGGCGTGCCGTTTTATGGCGCTCGCCGGTTTGCTTTGTCTGGCGTTGCTGCTCTCCGGCTGCGGTACGACATACATTTCCGCGCCCGACTACGGCAGGCGGTACGAAGCCTCTTCCCTCGGCGCCCGTGTCGCCCAGACCGCGCGTTCCCAGATCGGTGCGCATTACCGTCTCGGAGGCACCACGCCCAAAGGCTTCGACTGTTCCGGGCTGATTTGGTGGGCCTATCGCCAGCATGGGATCAATGTTCCCCGTGTGACCGACGCGCAGGCCAAGGCCGGGTACGGCGTGGGGCGCGGCATTGCCATGCGCCCCGGCGACATCCTTGTCTTTGATACCAGACGCGGGCGGACGGGGCTCCATACCGCATTGTACACGGGCAACGGGCGGTTCGTGCACAGCCCCACCAGCGGCAAGCGTGTCCGTGAGGACAGTTTGAGTCAGGAATATTGGAAGAAACGGCTTATCCGCGTTCGGAGGATTGTGAGGTAACAAGCCGTACCTGAAAAATAGGCGGGCTTTTTCAAGCAGGCCCCCTGTTTTTCCATGCCACTTCCTTCCCTGAAGGCTTTCCGGCGGATGCGGAGGCGGCGCGGGAAGCGTCAAGCCGTTCGGCACGCTGATATGGCCCGCGTTTTCAAGTGCGCCGGACTGAGGGAAACGCCAGCCCGAAACCGGGGCGCGGCATCGGGCTGGAGGTACGGACGCTGAGGAAGAGGGGAGGTTCCGGCGAGGCAGTGCCGTGAAACGTCCTCACCGGTTCAAGAGCTTCTTTATTGGTGCTGGAAGCCGCTCTCATCGAACGAAAGCGGCGCGCCGCCGTCCTCTTCGGCTTCAAGGGCGGCGACCTTGTCTTCCAGCCATTCCAGCATGGCCCGTGCCGTGTGGTAGTTCATGACCACGCGCGAATGGATATGCCGGGTGATGGTGCGCTCCTCGTCATTGTAGGGGGCGATTTCGTGGCCGAAGCTGCCGTCAGGGGCTATGATACGTTCGGAATACGGCGGCATCTTGTCGCTTTCGAGGTAGAAGCTGATTTCGATTTCGCCTTGCGGGTTGATGCCCCCCCATACGCCGTGGGTATACTGGAGGCGGGTTTCCGGGTCCTGTTCGTACTCATAGCGTATCCGGCTGGGATACTGTTGGCTCATTGACGGCTCCTTTGACCTTGCTGAAACAACCGCGTCATGCGGTTTTGGGTATTGTAGGAAAGTGACGGGATGAAGTAAAGTTGACTCTCCCGTTTGGCGGCTCCTTATCAGGCCAGCCACTATTGTACGGCATTTTTGAACATCTCCAAAGAGGAAAGCATGACCGCATTCACGACGGAAAAAATTGATGTAGAACCGTGGTTTGATATGGAATTGTTCATGGGCGTCAGCCAGGAGACCCGGCTTGGCGGCGACGTGATGGAGCGTTTCATGGCGCTGTGGAAGAACTGGCTTCCCCATCTGACCGTGAAGGGCATCGACACGGGCAAGATCAAGTATCTTTTGGTGGCCCTCGACGAGGCGGTGGAGCAGGACGTGGACAAGGCTTGGGAAAGCTCGCCGTCCAACGCGTTTTTGTACAACGCGCTGGCGCAGACCATGTGCATGGCCGCCGTGCATGCCGTAATCCCCGAAGTGCAGGATGCCGGCTGCGCGCCCGCCCCCAAGCCCACCGCCGCGCTGCGCGAGGCGCTGGAGGCCGAGGGCATCCCGTACAGCAACGACAAGGATCCCATCCTGTCCCGCCGCTATGCCGTGGTGACGCACTACCCCTTTAAGGGCGGCTGTGAGATCTGCGTGCTTCAGAGCAACTGTCCCAAGGGGCAGGGCCAGATGGAAGCCGCGTCCGTGGTGCTTCCCGGCTACGAGCATCCTCAGCAGATGTGATTGGATGTTGTGAAGTTGGGGGAGGGGAAAGGGAACCTTTCTGGAGAAAGGTTCCC
>URTO01000197.1 GCA_900550745.1 uncultured Desulfovibrio sp.
GATAATTTCCTAAAAAATTCATTTTGAATTTCATGGGATTGAATACAGGTTTCATTGGAAACATGAGTGTCTCGTTTGTGGGTGCCCCTTCCTTCAGGAAAATTTTCCGGCCTCCCCCAAGCGGTCACTCCGTCAAACCGTACTTGTCCATCTTCCGGTACAGCGTGGGGCGGCTGACGCCGAGGGCGAAAGCCGTCTGGCTGATGTTCCCGCCGAAACGGGCGAGGGCGGCGGCGATGGCCTGCCGTTCGATGTCCTCAAGCGTCGCCTGCGCCGGGGCGGGCGCGGCTGGCCTGCGGTTTTCCACAAGATCCGCAATCCCGAAATGCTCAGGCAGCAGCGCGCCGCCTTCCGCCAAATGCACCGCCCGTTCCACGGCGCTCTCCAACTGCCGGATATTGCCGGGCCACGGGTAACGGCGGATAGCCTCGGCCGTTTCCTGCGGCAGGGGAACCGGGCGGCGGTTCAGGCGCAGCTCGTGCCGGCGGATGAAGTGCTCCGCCAGCGGGAGGATGTCTTCGGCACGTTCGCGGAGCGGAGGCACGAGGATGCTCAGGGTACTGATGCGGTAATACAGATCCGCCCGGAACTGGTGCTGCGCGATAGCTTGCTTGAGATCCTTGTTGGTCGCGGAGATGACGCGGAGATCCACGGGAACGGTGCGCAGGCCGCCCACGCGCTGGATTTCCCCCGACTGGAGCACGCGCAGCAGCTTGACCTGCATGTCGAAAGGCATGTCCCCGATTTCATCGAGAAACAGCGTGCCCGTGTCCGCAAGCTCGAACTTGCCGGGCCGCCCGCCCTTCTGCGCGCCCGTGAATGCGCCCTCCTCATAGCCGAACAATTCGCTTTCCAGCAACTCTTTGGGGATGGCCCCGCAGTTGATCGCCACAAAGGGCCGGTTTCGCCGGGGCCCGTCGTTGTGGATGGCCTGCGCGAACAATTCCTTGCCCGTCCCCGTCTCGCCGTACAGCAGCACCGGGGCCGTGCTTCCGGCGGCGATGTGAGCAAGATGCAGGGCCGAACGCAAGCCCTCGCTCGCCCCAAGGATGGACTCAAAGGTGAAATGTGCGTGCGCCCCGGTCATTTCCACCGCCATGCGCATCATTTCCTTCTTTTCCATGACCGTGAACAGGCCGCCCACCAGTTCGCCGCTGTTCATGCGGATAGGGTCGAGGGATGCGAAATGCGTCGTCCCGCTGCGCCGGGCGAGGATTTCACGCGCCCGGAACCCTTTCCCTTCCTTAAGGTACCCCGTGATGTTGTAGCTCTCGCCCACGCTCTCCTCAAACGACTTGCCCTCGCAGCCCGGCGCGAGCTTCAGCAGCTTGCGGGCCGTGCTGTTGGCCTCCACGATGCGCCCGGCCTGATCCACGGTGACGATGCCCCGCGAATCGGATTCCACCAGCGCGCGCATGTACTGGTTTTTGATGGCCAGTTCGCGGATGCGTTCGCGCTCGCGCAGTTGCGAAGTGACGGTTTCCGCCGCCTGCCGCACGAGCCCAAGCGTGTGGACGTGCATCATATCGGAACTGCCGCTGAGGGAAATGGCCCCAAGCACGCGGCTCCCGTCCAGCGAAAAGACCGGCGCGCCCGCATTGCTGATCTTGCGGGCCTGCGCGGAATACATCCGGTCGCCGGGCAGGAACACGGGCACGCGCTCCTCCAGCGACAGGCCGATGGCGCATGTCCCGATGTCGCGTTCCGTCCAGCGGTAGCCGGGGATGCAGCGGCGCCGCTTGAAATGCTCCACGAGATCGGGATCGCCAACGACATACAGCACATAGCCCTCCGAGTCCGCGAGGGCCATGCAGAAGCCCGTGTCCCGCAACAGGCGGTACAGGGAGTCGATCTGCTCTTTCGCCAGCGTGTAGAAAACGCGCTGCCCGTTGATGCGTTCGCGCAGTTGTTCATCCGAAAGGCGGGTGGATTCGGGCGCGCCGTCAAGGTGCGGGTCTACGCCGTAGCGGGCGGATCGCTCCAGCGAGCGCCGGATGATGTCTTCCTGAGCCGGCACGCTTTGCCGGATGCCTTGGGCCGGGGAAAGGGCGGTCAGCATGGAATGGCCTTTGTAATAAAACATTACAGTGTAATGATACATTACATTATTTTGCCTAAAAAGACGAAAACCGCTGATACTCCTCCCCTCACGCGGTATCTTTTTATACCACAAAGGACTATCTATGTCACGTATTGTTACAATTCCATATTGCGCACTTTTCCGCCTTTGTTACATAATCATCTTATTTTTATTAGGAAAACACGGTTGTAACACTTTGGCACAATACCTGCTTAGAAAGAGCCGGGTGAAAGGCCCGGCGCGGATGCCCCTCCGCGCGGCAAAGCAAAGAGCGGATCTTGTTCACGGATTACGTCGAAAACCTTTTCGCTTCAGGGGAGAATCTCATATGGGCAGGCTATTAAGGCGAAACATCTGGATCGAAGCGGGCATCAGCCTCTTCCTCATGCTCTTTTTCATCTATTTTTACTGCCACATCGATCAATGGGTCATCGAAACCCTGCCCTCGACCGTCAGCCCGGCCTTTTTCCCATCCGTCGTCACCCTCGTCCTCATCGCCATGAGCGTGCTGCTTGTGGGGTTCTGTTTCCGGGCCGTGCGCCACATGCTTGCGGGCAAGATCGACGAGGAACGCCTTGAGCTTCAGGAAGGCGGCGAAGAGGCCGGACGTTTTACCGCCCTCGCCGGTTACGTCGGCATCCTGTTCCTCTACCTCATCGGCCTCCATTTCATCGGCTTCGTCTACTCCACGCCGATCACCATGCTCCTCGTTTCCCTGATGCTCGGCCTGCGGCACTGGCTCATCGGCATCGTCTGCTACGTGCTGTTCACGCTCCTGCTCGATTACGTGGCGTTCAACTTCATGCAGATCATCCTGCCTGCCGGCGTCCTGTTCGGCTAGGCCAACCACGGGAGAGGCATCATGTTCGCGGACATCTGTACAGGGCTCATTTCCATCCTCACTCCGGAAACCATCGGGGCCGTGGCCCTCGGCATCTTCACAGGGCTCATGTTCGGGGCCATCCCCGGCATTTCGGGCATCATGGCCATTTCCATCCTCCTGCCGCTGACCTTCTACGTCAGCCCGCTGGTGGGCATCCCCATGCTGCTCGGCATCTACAAAGCCAGCATGTTCGGCGGCTCCATCACCGCCGTCCTCCTCAACACCCCCGGCGCGCCGCCGGCCGTCTGCACCGCCATGGACGGCTACCCCCTCGCCAAGCAGGGCAAGGCGGGCAAGGGCCTCAACGCGGCGCTGGTCGGCTCGGTGTTCGGCGACACCTTCAGCAACATCCTGCTCATCTGCGTGGCCGCCCCCCTGTCCTACCTCACCCTCAAGGTCGGCCCCGTCGAACAGTGCAGCCTCATCCTGCTGGCCCTGACCGTGGTGGGCAGCATTTCGGGCTCGTCCATCCTTAAAGGCATCATCTGCGCGGGCGTGGGCATCCTCCTCGCCACCGTGGGCGTCTCCGGCACCACCGGGGCCATGCGCTTCACCTTTGAAAACGAAAACCTCATGTCGGGCATCGCCCTCATCCCGATGGTCATCGGCCTGCTCTGCCTGCCCGAAGTCATCCATCAGGCCTGTTCCGGCATCCGCAAGACCTTCGAGCAGAAGCTCGATCTCTCCGGCGAGGACGGCCGCCTCTCGTGGCAGGAAATCAAGAGCCGCATCCCGGTTCTGCTCCGCTCGTCCATCATCGGCTCGATCATCGGCGCCATGCCCGGCCTTGGGGCTTCACCCGCCGCATACATGGCGTATTCCGAAGCCCAGCGCACCTCGAAGCACCCCGAACAGTTCGGCAAGGGCGCCATCGAAGGCGTCATGGCCCCCGAAGCCGCCAACAACGCCGTGACCGGCTCCGCCATGATCCCGCTCCTGACCCTCGGCATCCCCGGCGACGATGTGACCGCCGTGCTCATGGGCGCGTTCCTCATTCAGGGCATCACCCCCGGCCCGAACATCTTCTTTGAAAACACCACGGTGGTCTACGGCATCTTCGGCTCGCTCATCATGTGCGACATCCTGCTCTACGTCATCGCCAAGCTCGGCTTCAAGGCATGGATCCGCATCACGCAGCTCCCGAAGCACATCATTTTCTCGGCCGTGACCATCTTCGCCTTTGTCGGCACCTATTCCATCAACCAGAGCCTGTTCGACATCCTCTGCCTTATCCTGTTCGGCATCCTCGGCTACGGGATGCGCCGGTTCCAGTTCCCGGCCGGGCCCATGATCATCGGCTTCATCCTCGGCCCCCTGCTGGAGTCGGCCTTTGACCAGACCATGACCCTTTCCGACGGCAGCTTCATGATCTTCCTGACGCACCCCTTCTCGGTCGTGCTTCTCCTGCTCACCGTCGCCGCCGTCTTCAGCATCGCCCGCGCCCGCCTGCGCCGCTCGAAGATCGCCCAGCTCGCGCAGGAGGGATAGGGAGAGATGAAATTTGGGGGAGGAGAGAGGAACCCCTCCTGGAGAAGGCGTTCCTCTCCCCTCCCCCAAGCCCCCTCCTCTCTCCTTCCCAAGACTTTCCTATGCGGGCATCAGCCTGTTCCTCCATGCGGGAACGGGCCGACCGTAATCTGTTCGTTATCGTAAAAAGGCCATCGGCTCAAATCGGCGGCAACGGCCCTCGGCGCAGGCTTATCCTGGAGTTCGGGCTGATTGCCGCAACGCCGGGCACCTGTACATTTCCACCTTCGGCTGCCTAAAGATGTTATCCTCTTTCCG
>URTO01000198.1 GCA_900550745.1 uncultured Desulfovibrio sp.
AAAGGGAAAATTGCCCAGCCACGGGCCCAGCAGAGGGAAAGTCGGAGAGAGAGAGAGAGAGAGAGAGAGAGAGAGAGAGAGAGAGAAGAAAGAAGAAAGAAAGTCTCTATTTTCCCCATACTGCAAAAATAAACAACCATACACTATGGCAGAGCCTTCCCCAAAGGAAAGCCTTCCCTTGAACGGGGAAGGCTTTCCTTTCATCAACCAATAGGGTTCGGTACGGACAGCATCTTTTGAAGATGAGGGACGGGCTGAGGAAGGGGACGGCGCGCCCCTTTCTTCAGATGGCGTCCCCCTTTCCCTACTTCACAAACAGCATCTCCTGATAGCTTGGGAGAGGCCAGAGATCTTCGGGGACGATCGTTTCGAGGTGATCGGCAAGGGCGCGGATGGCATTCATGGCCGGGATGACCACGGTGCACTTGTGGTGCGCTTCCTGCACGGGATCCTCAATCTTCATATCCACATTGGCTTCGAGGTGCTCAAGCCCCTCGCGGAGCTTGCGCAGGGTGTCGTCAATGTCGTCGAGCAGCACGGTGTCGGGCTCGCGGTTCAAGGCGCGCATGTCGAGGCAGGCGCGGAGCAGTTCCTGCTGGAAGCGCAGCCCGGCGGGGTAGATGATAGTCCGGCCCATGCGGATGACGAGGTTCGCTTCGGCGCGGATCGTCTTGCAGTACTGCTCGATGTAGATTTCCTGACGGGCCTTGAGCTCCTGACGCGACAGCACGTTGTAGCGGCCATAGAGGTCCACCACATCAGGGCTGGTGTACACCATCAGGGCTTCGGGCGTAGTCCGGTAGTTGGGCAGGCCGCGGCGCTCCGCTTCCTGATGCCAGATTTCGGAATAGCCGTCCCCGTTGAAGATGACCGCGCTGTGTTCCTCCACAATTTCCTGAATGAGCTTGCCCACGGCGGCGTGGAGCTTTTCCGGATCGCCGCCGGAGAGCTTTTCAAGGCGTGTGGCGGCGTAATCCAGCGAGTCGGCCATGATGGTGTTCAGAGCCGTCTGGGAAGCCGAGGCGGGCATACTGGAACCGAGCGCGCGGAACTCGAAGCGGTTGCCGGTAAACGCGAAGGGGCTCGTGCGGTTGCGGTCGCCGGGATCGGCGGGCAGGGGCGGCAGCGTGTCCACGCCCACGTTCATCAGGCGCTTGCCCTTGGAGCCGCGAACCTTGCCGGCGCGGAACTGCTCCAGAATATCGGTGAGCTGATCGCCGAGGAACATGGACATGATGGCCGGCGGCGCTTCGTTGGCGCCGAGGCGGTGGTCGTTGGAAGCGGCAGCGACGGTGGCGCGGAGCAGCCCCCCGTACTTGTGCAGGCCACGGATCGCGGCGACGAGAAAGACGAGGAACATCGCGTTCTCATGCGGCGTCTCGCCGGGCTCGAAGAGGGTGCCGACTTCGGCGTTGCCGATGGAATAGTTGAGGTGCTTGCCCGAACCGTTGATGCCGCTGAACGGCTTTTCGTGCAGGAGACAGTGGAGGCCGTGCTTTTTGGCGACCTTCTTCAGCACGGTCATCATGAGCTGGTTGTGGTCGATGGCGAGGTTGGCCGTCTCAAACACCGGGGCGATTTCGTACTGGCTTGGGGCCACTTCGTTGTGGTGCGTGCGGACGGGGACGCCGAGCTTGTAGAGTTCGCGCTCGGTTTCCGTGATGCAGCTCATGACGCGGCGGGGCATGACGCCGTAATACTGGTCCTCAAACTCCTGCCCTTTGGCCGGTTTCGCGCCGAACAGCGTGCGCCCGGCGGTGAGCAGGTCGGGGCGGCCGAATACGAAATTCCGGTCGATGAGGAAAAATTCCTGTTCCAGCCCGGAGTACGAAATGATGGGCAGGGAGGTCTTCTTGCCGAACAGCTTGAGGATGCGGCTGGCCTGCTTGTTGAGGGCCTGATTGGAGCGCAGGAGCGGGGTCTTGCGGTCAAGCGCCACGCCCGTCCACGACAGGAAGGCCGTGGGGATGCACAGCACGATGCCGCTGCTGTTTTCCATAAGGTAGGCCGGGCTGGTCACGTCCCACGCGGTATAGCCGCGCGCCTCGAACGTGCTGCGCAGGCCGCCGGAAGGGAAGCTGGAGCCGTCGGCTTCGCCCTGGCTCAGCATTTTGCCGCTGAATTCCGTAATCACGCCGCCGTTGCCGTCGGGGGAAAGGAAACCGTCGTGCTTTTCGGCGGAATGGCCCGTCAGGGGATAAAAGACGTGCGTGAAGTGGGTAGCGCCCTTCTCGATGGCCCAATCCTTCATGGTGGAAGCCACGATGTCCGCCAGCGAAGGATCGAGTTGGACCCCCTGCTCGATGGTCTTGCGCAGGGACTTGTAGACGATCCGGGGCAAGCGTTCCTTCATCACCTTGTCGCTGAAAACGTTGCTTCCGTAGATTTCAGTCGGCTTGGTGTCGGCATAATTCAGGGGGGCGAGATCCGGTTTGTAGCTGGTAATGGCTCTGATGGCATTGCTGCGGGCGTTGCTTCCGCTCATGCGTCTGTACTCCTTGGGGGGATTGCTGTTTCGACGGGATGGGTGTTTATACTCCAACTGGCCTGTGAACGGAAGAGGCGAAAGAGCCCTTTTCCTCGCGTTATTGTTTCTGAAAAGGATTCTGCGCCTCTTTACGAACCTAGTGTTCTCAGGTATATGAAGGAACTCACACAAGCTTGATGCGGTTCAGCCCGCATCGTGAAGACTGCCGGAGGTAGTTTCTTGGAACAGAAGGACATCGAATATTTTCGTACGCTCCTCAACAATATGCTTGAAGAGGCGCAGCACAAGGGAGATTCCACGCTGGAGGACCTCACCGACAGCAACGAGCTCTTCGCTGACCCTGCCGACCGGGCATCCGCCGAATCGGATCGTGCTTTCACACTGCGCATCCGTGACCGTGAACGCCGCCTGATCCGCAAAATCCAAGCCGCCATCCAGCGGCTGGACGAAGGGACTTACGGCATCTGCGAAGACTGCGGCGAAGATATCAGCATCCCCCGTCTCAAGGCCCGCCCCGTGACCAAGCTTTGCATCAACTGCAAAGCCCGTCAGGAGGAAGGGGAAAATATTCGGGGCGAGTAATCCCACAGCCCGCCAAAGCCCACACTTTGGCGGGCTCTTTCTCCTCGGCGGGACAGCCCGTCTCCCAAACCCACGAGGCTTTGCATGGACTGCCATGTGTTCCGCCGCCTGTGCGACGAGCTTGCGCCTGCGCTCATGGGCTGCCGGATCGAAAAAATCCACCGCCCGGCCAAGGATGTGACCCTGTTCACGCTCTACGGCACAGGCGGCAAACGCTTCCTGTTTATCCGCGCCGGCCGCAAGGCCCCCTTCCTTTTCCTTTCGACGCATAAAATCCCCGTCGGCAGCGCGCCGCCGGCCGACATCATGCGGCTGCGCAAATACCTTGCGGATCGCCGGATCATCGACGTGCTGCCCGACTGGGTGGGGCGCCGCCTTTTCCTGCGCGTCAACGCCGATGCCGAATGCTGGCTCACGCTTGATCTGCGGGAAGGGCCCTCGCTGCGTTTCGACGCGCCGCCTGAGTCTGAAACTCCGGCATGGCCCGATCCCGCGCGCTGGGCCGAAGCCTGTGAGGGCGAGGGCTGGCGGAACTGGCCGGTCATCACGCCGCCCTTGCGCCGTACCCTCCCCCTGCTCCCCCCTGACGAACAAGCCGCCCTGCTCCTCGATCTGGAGGCCGGAGGCGGGGATCTTTTCCTTTATGAGAATGCCGATGGGGAGCGCGAGCTTTCCGCATGGCCCCTGCCGCCCGAACGCCGCCGCGACGCCGACGGCACGCCCCGCGAGGAACTGGTGGTCGAGGATGCCATCCGTGCGTGCGCGGCAGCCGGGGAAGCGCAAGTCCTGCGCGGCATCGCGGCCCTCTCGCGCGCTGAAGCCGCCAAGCCGCATCAGGCCGAAGCCAACCGCCTGCGCAAGCTCCTGAACAAGCTGGAGAACGAAAAGAAACGGCTCAGCGGCATGGTTGCGGCACAGGACGCGGCCCGCCTGCTCCAATCGCAGCTTTACCGTTTTTCGGCGGAGGAAAAGCACGCCTCCGTTACGCTGGACGGGCCCGGCGGGCCTGTAGAGCTTGCCCTCGATCCCCGCCTTACCGTCCGTGAAAACATGGCCTCGCTGTTCCACAAGGCCAGCCGCGGCAAGCGCGGCCTTTCCATGCTTGAAGGCCGCTTTGCCGCCGTACAGGGCGATCTGGCCCGTGCGGAGCAGGCCGGGCTCATGGCGCAGGCCGCAACGTCCGCGCCGACGCCCGCCAACGCGCCCTCTCCCGCCGCGCCGCAGTTCCGCGCCCCGGAGCTGCCCAAGAACGTACAGCCGTTCCGCAGCAGCGACGGCTTCCTGCTCCTTCGGGGCCGCGACGCCAAGGGCAACGCCCAGCTTCTCAAGCTCGCCGCGCCGCACGATCTCTGGATGCACACCGGCGGCGGGCCGGGAGCGCACATCCTGATCCGCCGGGATCACGCCGCGCAGGAGATCCCCTCCCGGACTGTTTCCGAAGCCGCCATCCTTTCCGTACTGAAGAGCTGGCGCAAGGACGAAGTGCAGGTTGACGTCATCGCCGCGCTCGCCAAGTTCGTCCATCCCATACGCGGCGCGAAGCACGGAACCGTCCGCATCGACAGCATGGAGCCCGCCATACTGAACACCTACCAAGCCTTCTCCCTTCACGTATGCCAACCCATTCTTTACAGAATGGAAACGAGTTTCGCCCCCATC
>URTO01000199.1 GCA_900550745.1 uncultured Desulfovibrio sp.
AGACTTTCCCCCTTATCGAATGGCTCGGTTAGAGTACGCGGTTGTTTCATCTCCACAGTGCGGTGAAAAATAGAGCTTTTTTTCCAGTTTTCCCCTTGGCGGGATCCACGGCTAAGGCATTTTTCCGGTTATCCCTTTGGAGTTTCAAGGAAAAAGCATCAACCATTTTCTATAACACAGCCTATCGAATCCCTTTTTCCAGCTTTCCCTGCGGCGGAACCGCCTGCCGCTTTCGGCTCCTTTGGCTGATAGGCAATGGTTTGAACGTGAGGCCTGAAAAAACTTGCTTCGGAAAATACGAGGGAAGGGGGGAAGGGGAAAGGTGGGAGACGTGCCGGTAGCATTGAAAAAGGGAGGGGCATATCCCCTCCCCTTTCACAATGGCTAAAGGGCGTTCAAACGGGGGAAGGCTGCAAAAAAAGACGCCCTCCCCTGCTGGCTACATTTTTTTGGCGTCCCGAAGCATTTTCACCGCGCAGAAGTTGCCGCACATGGCGCAGGCTTCCTCGTGCTTATGGGGTTCGCGGCGTTTGTCGAGGATAGCGGGATCGATGGCGGCTTCGCGCATGGCGGGCCAGTCAAGGGACATGCGGGCCTTTGCCATCTTGGCTTCGCGGGCGAGGGCGTGGGGGCGGCCAAGGGCCACTTCCCCGGCCTGCGCAGCCACGCGGGAGGCCATGATGCCCTGCCGCACGTCGTCCATGTCGGGCAGGGTCAGGTGTTCGGCGGGCGTCAGGTAGCACAGGAAGTCCACGCCCACGCGCACGGCCATGGCCCCGCCGATGGCCCCGGCGATGTGGTCGTAGCCCGGCGAGGAGTCGATGGTCAGGGGCCCCAACACATAGAGCGGCGCGCCGTGGGTCATCTTCTTGATGCTGATGATCTGCGCCTCGACTTCGTTCATGGGCACATGGCCGGGGCCTTCGATCATGCACTGCACGCCGTATTCGAGGCCGCGCTTGGCAAGCGCGCCGAGGGTCATGACTTCTTCCCACTGGGCGGCGTCGCCCGCGTCGCATCCCGCGCCGGGGCGCAGGCCGTCGCCGAGCGACAGGGTCACGTTGTACTTGCGGGCCAGTTCGAGCAGACGGTCATACCCGGTCAGCAGCGGGTTTTCCTTGTCGTTCTTGAGCATCCAGCGGGCAAGGATCGACCCGCCGCGCGACACGATGCCGAGCGCGCGCTCGCCGCGGGCGGCCCATTCGGCCCCGCGCCGGGTCAGGCCGCAATGCAGGGTCATGAAGTCCACGCCCTGCTCCGCCTGCATTTCGACTTCGGCGAACAGTTCTTCGGGATCGATGTCGGCGGGATCGCGATCCTTGTCGATATAGCGCTGCGCCACCGAGTACAGCGGCACAGTGCCGAGGGGCAGGGGCGTACGGGCGAGCATATCCCGGCGGATCGCCACAAGATCGCCGGCAATGGACAGATCCATGACCGTATCGGCCCCGGCTTCCCGTGCGACTTCGAGCTTGCGCATTTCGCAGCCGGGGTGGTTCTGGAAAGGCGAAGTTCCGATATTGGCGTTGACCTTCACCCGGCTCGGCTGCCCGACGAGAATGGGCTTGACGTTGGCGTGGTTGGGGTTGCCGAGCAGAACCATTGTCCCGGCTTCGATGGCCGAGGTGATGGCTTCCGGCGTCAATCCCTCGTACTCGGCCAGCGCGGGCAAATGCGCGGCGAGCAGGCCCTGAAGGGCCGCATTTTGAGTGATGATGGACACTAAAGACTCCTCATTGGATTTGCCGGGGCAGGAGGCCCTCCGGCAGCTAAGGGGTACGGCTTCCGCTACCCGCCCATTGTGCCGCAGGAAACCGAACTCCGCAAGCGTTCAACGCGTATGATAAATCATTCTGCGCTGGTGTGCGGCCTTGCCTTCTCAACCGTCCGGCCTTACTTTGCGGGGAAATGCAAGCAATCCGGCAATGCGCGGCCCCCATGCGGGGCGGGCGCCGAGCGCCGCCCGCGGTGCGCCGGAAAGGAGTTCCCCCCATGCCTTTATGCCTAAAACTGCTGACAGGAGCCTTCATGAGCCTCTTTCTGGGTGTCGCGGCCGGGGCTGCGATCGCCGCCCCTTCGCCGTCATCCGGGGTTCCCGACATCGTCCCGGCCATCCCCGATCCGCTTTCCGGGAAAGAGGAGCAGGTCACTAAATTGCCCAACGGGCTGTCCGTGCTCATCCTGAAGGACACCCGCTTCCCCCTCGTCTCCACCCGCCTCTACGTGCACGCCGGTTCCTCGTATGAAACGCCGGATCAGGCGGGCATCAGCCACGTGCTCGAACATATGGTGTTCAAGGGCACGGACAGCCGCCCCAAAAGCGCCATCAGCCAGGAAGTGGAATCCGCGGGAGGCTACCTGAACGCGGCCACGAGCTATGACTATACGGTGTACATCACCGACATGCCCGACCGCCACTGGAAGCTCGGCATGGACGTAGTCCGCGACATGGCTTTCCACCCCACGCTCGATCCGCAGGAGCTGGAATCCGAAAAGAACGTCATCGTCGCCGAACTCCAGCGCGGCGAGGACGATCCGGGCAGCCGGATGTTCAAGACCCTGATGGCGAATACGCTGAAGGGCACCCCGTACGATCGCCCCATCATCGGCTATGAGAAGACCATCCGCGCCCTGACCACGCAGAACCTGCGCGACTACATCGCCAAGTATTACCAGCCGCAGAACATGCTGCTCGTGGTCGTGGGCAACGTCGATCCCGCCGAAGTGCTCGCCGAAGCGGAAAAAATGTTCGCGCCCTATAAAAACGCCTCCCCGCTCAGCGAAGTCATGCCCTACGAGGCCGACCGCCTCCCCCTGCCGGGCAGCAGGCCCTCGCTGGTGATACAGCCCGGCCCGTGGAACAAGGTGTATCTTGCCGCGGCCCTGCCCGTGCCCGGTTCGTCAAGCTACCAGTCCGCCACGCTGGACGTGCTGGCCTACCTGCTCGGCGGCGACCGCACCAGCCTTTTCTACAAGACCTATAAATACGAGCGCCAGCTTGTGGACAGCATCAGCGTTTCCAACGTGGGCTTTGAGCGCATCGGCGCGTTCGTGGTCATGGCGGAGCTTGACGCGGGCAAGGTGGAGCCCTTCTGGACTTCGCTCACCAAGGATTTCGCCGCGCTGGACGCTTCGGCGTTCACCCCCGAACAGTTGGAGCGCGCCAAGCTGAACCTTGAAGACGATCTGTACCGCTCCAAGGAAACGCTGTCCGGCCTTGCCTCCAAGATCGGCTACTTCCAGTTCTTCATGGGCGGCGATCAGGGCGAACGGAACGCCATCGAAGCCCTCCGCAACGTGGACAACAATATGCTCAGACAGGTGCTGGCGGCGTGGGTGCGGCCCGATCGCCTGACCACCGTAGTCCTGCCGCCCAAGGACGCCAAGATGCCTGACATGCAGGCCATCCTCGACAAGGAATGGAAGTCCGGGGCCAAGGCTTCCGCGGCGAAGGCGGCGGAAGCGGGCAAAACCGAGGTCATCGATCTCGGCAAGGGCCGTACCGTTGTCCTCATCCCGGACAAGACCCTGCCCTACGTTTCCGCGAACCTGACCTACTCCGGCGGCGACGCCTTGCTGAAGCCTTCGGAACAGGGCCTCTCCGCGCTCGCCTCCAACGTGCTGACCAAGGGCACGGCGAAGCGCAGCGCCACCGAAATGCAGGCGTTCCTTGCCGATCGCGCGGCGGGGCTTGCGGCTTCGTCCGGGCGCAAGACCTTCTCGGTAAACCTCACCACGCCCGCCCGCTTCAACGAGGATTTGTTTGAGCTGCTCGGCGAGGTGGTCACCGCCCCCGCATTCAGCGAAGGCGAAACGGCACGCGGCATCAAGGATCAGCTCGCCGCTATCAAATCCCGCGAAGACCAGCCGCTTGGGCTCGCCTTCAGGAAACTGCCGCCCTTCCTCTTCCCCGGCAGCGTATACGGCTACCTCCAGCTTGGGGAACCGGAAAACGTGCGGAAATACGACGCCGCCCGGCTCCGCAGCTTCTGGGACCGCCAAAAGGCCCGCCCGTGGGTGCTCGCCGTATCGGGCGATTTCGACCGCGATCAGGTATTGGCGTTCGCCAAGGGCCTGCCCGCGCCCGATCAGGGGAAAGTGGACGTGCCCGTCCCCGCATGGGGCACAAGGCCGGAACTCGACATCCCCATGCCGGGGCGCAGCCAGGCCCACCTCATGCTGATCTTCAAGACCGCCCCCAACACCAGCCCGGATACGCCCGCGCTGGATCTGCTCGAAACGTCGCTCGGCGGCATGGGCGGCCCGCTCTTCCGCGACCTGCGCGACAAGCAGGGCCTCGGCTACACCGTAACCGCCTTCAACCGCCAGACCTCGGAAAACGGATACATGGTCTTCTACATCGGGACGGAACCCGGCAAAATGGCGCAGGCAGAAGAGGGGTTCAGGCGGATCATCAACGATCTGCACCAGAATCTCCTGTCGGAAGAGGATGTTAACCGGGGCAAGAACCAGCTTGAAGGCGACTATTACCGGAACATGCAAAGCCTCGGCAGCCGTTCGGGTGAGGCCGCGGCCCTGACGATGGAGGGTTATCCGCTCTCCTTCACCAAAGACCAAATAGAAAAGAGTAAAAAGGTAACCCCTGAACAACTCAGGGAAATCGTCAAAAAATACCTGAATGGCGGCTCGGCATACAACTAATTGCTTATATGGATTTTCCATCACGTCATATTCATCGATATCCATCGCCTTTCCTGTTCCGCCACC
>URTO01000200.1 GCA_900550745.1 uncultured Desulfovibrio sp.
GAAAGGTTCCCCTCCCCCCTCCAATTTCCATTCGCCTACCCACCCCCTAAAACATGCCGATCTTGCCCAGCGCTTCCTTGGCGATTTCACGGCAAACGGGATCTTCGTCGCGCAAACCGGCCTGAAGCGGCCCTCTGGCCTTGGGCGCAAGATCGGGCCGGGCCAGCGCGAAATGTTCTACGGCACGGAAGCAGGAACGGCGCAATACGTTGTTGTCACAGAAATTGTCGTCCTTGCCCGTGTTGATGATGTAGGAATTGAGGATGGGGTAAAACTCGTCCCCAAGGCGGCGGTGCTGGGCGAGGATCTCGGCAAAGGCTTCGGGGATGCCCCAGCCGATGTTGCCGGATTCCTCGTTCATGTGCCACATCAGACGCCGGACAACATTGCGGGCCTCCTCAATATGTTCGTCGGCCATGCGGGAAACGGCTTTCCCCAGCGCCGAGGCCGCGCGGGAGGTCGCCTCGCCGCCGAGGGGCAGACAGGAAAACAAAGGGCCCACCAGCTCACGGGCGGGGACTTCGTCCAGCTCCTTGGCAAAATCGCCCCACCCCTGCCCTTGCAGTTGAGTGCGGATCGTCGCCTTTAAGGTACGGAAACGTGGCTGCATGAAAACACCTCATCGTTTTTGCGGAGTATGCCCCCAAAAAGCGGGAGCGGCAACACGGCCGGTCCCGGATTCCCGCCGCGTTTTTTCATATCGCTGTTGCAATTCCTCTCTTGAAGGAATAAATCGTTCAAGCCATTCGGCAAGATCCTCACAGGTTTCGGCGTCGCGTTCTGTCTGAGCTTGACTCTCCGAAGCTGAGAAGGTATACGTCACTGATCTACGTTTCCAAGGAGAGTTTCCATGAAAAGAACTTACCAGCCCAGCAAGATTAAGAGAGCGCGGACTCACGGTTTCCGTGAACGCATGAGCACCGCCAGCGGTCGCGCCGTCATCCGTCGCCGCCGCGCCAAGGGGCGTAAACAATTAGCTGTTTAACCCGGCCTCGTCGGCATCGACTGCTCCGGCGGCCCGATTTCACACTTTGTTATGATGAGGGCCGTCGTTTTTATTCCAAACACTTCGTCGTGTTTGTTCGTTTCCGTGCATCCGGTGATCCGTGGCGCGTCGGTATGGCCGTCACCAAGAAAATCGGAACAGCAGTCATGCGGAATCGTGTCAAACGAGTGCTCCGGGAATGTTTCCGGCTGCATCAGGCCCTATTGCCTCCGGCTGTGGATCTTGTGATCGTGCCAAAGCGCCACCTCAAACCTGAACAGCTCGATCTCGCTGCCGCAACCCGCGAATTCCTTCCCTTGATCAAGGAAATCGGCGGGTATGTCGTGTTGCGCCGCGAACAGAACGCCTGCCCCGACAGCTCCCGCGACGGAATCGCCGCACCCGGCGGGCTCGAACCGGAAACGGCTCCCGGAGTCAAGGCGTGAAACGCCTCTCTCTGCGCCGTCTGGCGGTCCTGCCCATCCGTCTCTACCAGTGGACGCTGTCTCCCGTGCTTCCACCTTCCTGCCGTTATCATCCCACCTGTTCAGCCTATGCCATAGAGGCTGTGCTGACCCACGGCATTTTCAAGGGCAGTTGGCTCGCCCTGCGGCGCATCCTTCGTTGTCACCCCTGGTCTTCGGGAGGCTATGATCCCGTACCTCCCCCACATTCTTCCTCTTTCAGCCATCAGGAGCAACTGGATCATCATGGACGATAAACGTACTTTCTTGGCCATCGCCCTAGCAATCGCCGTTCTTTTGGCGTGGACCCCGCTGGCCGAACACATGGGCTGGATCCAGCCCCAGCAGCCCCCCGTAGCCACTCAGGAAGCCGCGCCCGCTCCGGCGGCGCAGCCTGTTGCCGCGCCCGCGCCTTCCCTGCCTGTGTTCACGCCTTCGGCCGGCGCCGACGTCAAGGTGGAAACCCCGCTTTATTCCGCCGTCATCTACTCCGGCGGCGGCATCCTCCGCTCCTTTACGCTGAAGCATTACGACGAAACCATCAATGCCGATTCCCCCAAGGTGAACCTCATTTCGCCGGAAGCTTCCAAGACCGCGCCCCTCGGCCTGACCGTCAACGGCCAGCCCTCGTGGAGCACCGGGCAGTGGTCATTCCAAGGTTCCGACCTGAACCTCAAGGCCGGGGAACAGGGCAGCCTGACCTTCACCGGCATCGTCGACGGCATCCGCGTGACCCGCGTCATCACCTTCAACGCCGACAACTACCTGTTGAGCGAAAACGTCCTGGTGGGTTCCGCCGACCAGACGCCCCGCACCGTCCGCCTCGGCTTCACGGTCGCCGCTACGCCGTTCAGCAACGGCAAGTACGACCCCACCCGCCTCGCGTGGGACGCCAACGAAAGCTTTAAGGAAGAAACGAGCGCGAGCACCCTCGCCGAACAGGGCATCATCGAACAGGGCGTCTTCAACTGGGCCGGCGTCATGAGCAACTACTTCATGAACGTCACCGCCCCCGCCGATCCCAACAACCTGACCCTCAAGGGCCGCGTGCAGGGCGACGTGTGGCGCCTCGCCCTTGAACGCCCCGACCTGCTTACGCCTTCCAACGGCAGCGAAGTGCCCGTAGCCGTGAACTGGTGGTTCGGCCCCAAGGATCGCACCATGCTGGCCACGGCTCCCGATCATCTGTCACAGGCCGTGAACTTCGGCATGTTCTCGATCATCGCCCGCCCCCTGCTGACCATTCTGGCCTTCTTCCATTCCTTTGTGGGGAACTGGGGCATCGCCATCCTGATGCTCACCTTCTGTATCCGCGTCGTCTTCTGGCCCCTGTCCCAGAAGAGCTTCAAATCTATGGAACAGATGAAGAAGCTCCAGCCCATGATGAAGAAGCTCCGCGAAAAGCATAAGGATGACAAGGAAGCCCTCAACAAGGAAATGATGCAGCTCTACAAGACCTACAAGGTCAACCCGGCTGGCGGCTGTCTTCCCATCCTTGTGCAGATCCCGGTGTTCATCGGCCTGTATCAGGCCCTTCTGAACTCCATCGAGCTGCGCCACGCCTCCTTCATCGAATACCTGCCCTTCACGGACATCACTTGGCTGGCCGACCTTTCCGCGGCGGACCCGTTCTACATCACGCCGCTGCTCATGGGCGCGTCCATGTTCCTCCAGCAGCGCCTCACGCCCGCCGCCGGCGATCCCACCCAGCAGAAGGTCATGATGTTCATGCCGGTCATCTTTACGGTCATGTTCATCAACTTCCCCGCTGGTCTGGTCATCTACTGGCTGTGCAACAACATCCTGTCCATCGGGCAGCAGTGGTGGATGCTGCGTAAGGCATAACGGTTTGTGCGAGGAGAGGTTCTCATGGATGATTTCAAAGAATTCCAAGGCAAAAGCCTTGACGAAGCGATCCGCGCCGCCTGTTCGTATTTCGACGCGCAGCGGGAAAAGCTGGAAATCGACATCGTACAGGACGCCAAAAACGGCATCTTCGGCCTGGTCGGGGCGCGTAAGGCCATCGTCCGCGCCCGCCGCGCACAGCTCAAGCCCCGCGTAGGGTCGCTCTTGGCACGCGATGCGCAGCCCGCCTCCTCCCCCAAGCCCCGCCAAGGGCAGGCTTCCCGCCCGCCTCGCGGCAACCGGGAGCCGAAGCCGCCGCTTGAGGAAGACGACTCCATCGGCAACCGCATCCTTCCCCCCGTGGAGGAAGAGGACGATTCCATCGGCAACCGTATCCTCCCCGATGAGGAAACGTATATCGATGATTCCATCGGCAACCGCATTGATGAGCCCCGCGCCCCTCGCCGGCCCCGCCGCAGCGACGGCCCCCGCATCCCCTACGAAGGGAATGAGGACTTTTTCCGGCCTCGCCGCCCCCGTCCCGAACGCCGGGCTCAGGATCGCCCGGATCGTCCCGAACGCCAGGATCGTCCGCGCGCGCCTCGCCCTCCCTACGAGCCGCGTCAGGAACGCCGCCCAATGGGAATTCCGGCGGAACAGCATGTGCTGCGGGACAGCTCGCTGGAGTTCGATCAGGACGAAGCCCTGAATGAAGGCCTGCCCTCCAAGCCTTTCTCCGAGCTGGATCAGGAAAAGCTCGCCGCCGTTTCCCAAGAAGTGGCCTCCAGGATCGTCAGCTCCATCCTCGGTGAAACGCCTGTGGAAGTGAAGATCATGGAGAACCGTGTGGACATTCATGTGGACTGCGGCGATGACTCCGGCCTGCTCATAGGCCGTGAAGGGCAGACGCTGGCGGCGCTTCAGTATCTGACCTCGCGCATCGTCAGCCGCCGCATGGAAGCGCCGGTTCGCGTGCAGTTCGACGTGGGCGACTACCGCGAACGCCAAGACGACCGGCTCCGTGAGCTGGCCCTTGCGCTGGCGGAGCGTGTCCGCGCCACGGGCCGCCCCTGCTCCACCCGCCCCATGAGCTCCTACCATCGTCGCCTCGTGCACATGACGTTGCAGGACTCCCCGGACGTGCAGACCCGCAGTTCCGGCGAAGGCCCCCTCAAGCGCGTGGTCATTCAGCGCCGCCGTCAGGAACGGCACTAAAAGACATATCGGGGAAGGGGAAGGAACCCTTTTGAAAAAGGGCTTCCTTCCCCTTCCCCGAACCCCATCCCCTTCCTCCTAAAACTTTCATTTATGGAGGCGGGGGTGAAAAAACGGCTTCGGTGAAGCCGCTTTTTTTGTATGGGGATATGGATGCGCTGCGGGGAAAGCCCGGCAGTGTTCCTGTCGTCCTCCCCCGCACGGATCCGCTCCTTCT
>URTO01000201.1 GCA_900550745.1 uncultured Desulfovibrio sp.
GCCGGGGAGGGGGGGGGAGGCTTTGCGGGGGGAAACGCTTCCGAAAGAAAGCCTTCCCCCCGCAATACCGCCGGAGAGAGAGAGAGAGAGAGAGAGAGAGAGAGAGAGAGAGAGAGAGAGAGAGACATTTTCCCTTTTCAGGGGGTGGCCCCATCAACCCCACCCGCAATTTCCCGGCGCAGGTTCCTGCGGAACCATACCCATCCCCGGCCCTAACGCTTCTTCGGATCGGCGGTTCCCCGGCCTTCCCGTGCCTTCCGGTTGAACAGGCGGAAGACCAAGACGAAAAAGACCGGCACAAAGAAAATCCCAAGAGCCGTTGCCGCGAACGTTCCGCCCATAACGCCGGTGCCGATGGCGTTCTGGCTTCCCGAACCCGCCCCAGTGCTTATCGCCAGCGGCAATACGCCGATGAGGAAGGCCAAGGACGTCATGAGGATGGGCCGCAGGCGCAGCCGGGCCGCCTCCATCGCGGCGTCCGCGAGGCTTGCGCCCTGCTGGAACAGCTCCCGCGCGAACTCCACGATCAGAATGGCGTTCTTTGCCGCGAGCCCTATGGTCGCCAACAGGCCGATCTGGAAATATACGTCGTTGGCCAAGCCGCGCGCACTGGTCGCCGCCACAGCCCCAAGCACGCCGAGGGGCACTACCAGAATGACCGACAACGGAATGCTCCAGCTTTCGTACAGCGCGGCGAGGCAGAGGAACACCACCAAGATGGACAAGGCATAGAGGAACGGCGCCTGCGAACCGGAAAGGCGCTCCTGAAAGGACATCCCCGTCCACTGGTAGCCGATGCCTTCGGGAAGTTCCCCCATCAGCCGCTCCATCTCCAACATGGCCGTACCCGAACTCATCCCGGCCGCGGCACGGCCCTGTATCCGCACGGCGGACACGCCGTTATAGCGCTCAAGCTGCATGGGCCCATACGTCCAGCGGGCCTCGCCGATGGACGTGAACGGCACCATCTCGCCATTATCGTTGCGAAAATACCACCTATTGAAATCTTCGGGCTTCATGCGGAACGGCGCATCGGCCTGTACGTACACCTTTTTGACGCGGCTGCGATCCACGAAGTCGTTGACGTACTTCCCGCCCCACGCGGCGGAAAGATCCGTGTTGATGGCGTCGAGGGACAGCCCGAACGCCCCGGCCTTTTCCTGATCGATGACGACTTCCAACTGTGGGCTGTCGTCCTGCCCGAACGTCCGGACGTTCCGCAGCAGAGGGCTGCGCCGCGCCAGATCCATCAACTGATCCCTCGCCGCGATGAGGGCTTCATGCCCAAGCCCCGCCTGATCCTGCAATTCAAAGTCAAAACCTGTGGCATTGCCGAGCGAACGGATCGCCGGGGGCGCGGATACGAATATCCGGGCATTGATGATTGAAGAAAAGGCCTGATTCGCCCGGTCGATAATGGCCTGCGCGCGCCGTTCCGGGTCTTTGCGCTCACTCCAGTCGCGGAGACGGATGTTCCCCTGCGCCGAGCTCTGCCCTTTGCCGCCCGATGCGCGTCCGAGGGTCAGCATCATGCCTTGTACGTTTTCCTTTTCATTTTCAAGGAAATGGCGTTCTATCTGTTTGACGATCTTCAAGGTTTCCGTTTCCGTCGATCCCGGGCCGAGCTGGATTTCCACGGTCAGGATGCCCTGATCCTCGTTGGGCAGGAACGATGTGGGCATACGCCACAAGATCCAGCCCGCGCACACGAGCATGGCCAAGTATATGGCCATCATCCTGCCGCCGACCTTGATGATCCTGCCGACGGCCCCCCGGTAGGACATGGTCGCCCGGTCGAAGCTCCGGTTGAACCAGCCGAAAAAGCCGTGCTGCGAGGCCATGTGGCCGGGCTTCAGAAAGCTGGAGCACAATACGGGCGTCAGCACCACCGCCACGACGACGGAAAGGATCATGGCCGACACGATGGTCAGTGAGAACTGGCGGTAGATGGCGCCGACGGTGCCGCCGAAAAAGGCCATCGGCACGAACACGGCGGACAGCACCGCCGCCACGCCGATGAGCGCGCCGGTGATCTGCCCCATCGTCTTGATGGTGGCCTCGCGCGGGGGCAGCCCGTCCTCCTCCATGACGCGGGCCACGTTTTCGACCACGACGATGGCATCGTCCACAAGCAGGCCGATGGCCAGCACCATGCCGAACATCGTCAGCGTGTTGATGCTGAAGCCGAACGCCGCCATAACGCCGAACGTGCCGAGCAGCACCACGGGAACCGCCAGCGAGGGGATGATTGTGGCCCGGAAGTTCTGGAGGAACAGGTAGATGACCACGAACACCAGCACGATGGCCTCAAGCAGGGTCTTGACCACTTCAATGATGGAAATCTTGATGAACGGCACGGTATCGTAGGGCGACACCACTTCCACGCCATGCGGGAAATAGGGGCGCATATCCTCAAGGAAGGCCGCCACCGCATTCGACGTGTTCAAGGCGTTGGCGTCCGAGGCCAGCTTGATGCCCAGGCCCGCCGCGGGCTTGCCGTTGTAGCGGGCCGAAGACGTATAGCTTTCCTGCCCCAGTTCCACACGGGCCACGTCCCGGAGGCGCACGGCGGAACCGTCGGGATTGACGCGCAGCAGGATACGCTCGAACTCCGGAACGGACGTAAGCTGTTTCTGCGCCTTGATGGTGACGTTCATCTGCTGCCCTTCCAGAATGGGCTTGCCGCCGACTTCCCCAAGCGAAACCTGCTTGTTCTGTTCCTTCACCGCATTGATCACGTCGGACGGCGTCAGGCTGTACGAAAGGAGCTTCGAGGGGTTGAGCCAGATGCGCATGGCATAGGGCGCGCCGAACAGGGACACTTCGCCCACGCCGTCCACACGGCTCAGGGGGTCAAGGATGGTGGAGCCCACGAAGTCGCACAGATCCGCCGCGCTCATGGAATCGTCGGACGATACGAACGCGTACATCTGGAGGAAGCTGTCCGCCACCTTGGTTACGGTGAGGCCCTGCCGCGTCACTTCTTCCGGCAGGGACGAGGTGGCGAGCTGGAGCTTGTTCTGCACCTGCATCTGCGCCACGTCGGGATTGGTATCGGGATCGAAGGTAAGCCGGATGGAAACCTGACCGGCAGCGTCGCTGGTGGAATTGATATACAGCAGCCCGTCGATGCCGTTCAGTTTTTGCTCGATGACCTGTGCGACCGTATCTTCAAGCGTCTGGGCCGAGGCCCCGGAATATTTCGCCGTAATGGTGACGACCGGGGGCGCGATGCGCGGATACTGTTCCACGGGCAGGCGGAATATCGAAATCCCCCCCGCCATCATGATGAGGATGGCGATAACCCACGCGAACACCGGACGGTCTATAAAAAAACGTGCCATAAGTTCTCTATGAAGTTATATGGTTATGTATGGGGCTTTCCTAAAAGCCTCTGCCGCAGCACGAGGTTGGCATTGCCTTCCATGACAGATAAAGGCATCGGCAGGGAAAATGTTCCCGTCATGGGGGCCACCACCAACCGCCTTCAAAAAACCAATAAAATCAATCGCGGTAAAACCGCGCCAACCCAAAGCTACGGCAAAGCCCCTGAAAAAACGGGTGCGTCCCAAACGCTGCCAGAGCCTTCCCTTTTCCGTAAGGGGCATTTCATCCCCGGCAATACGGAAACGCCCGCTGGGGAAAACGCCGGGAAAGGCCCCCGGCGGGATATTTCCCGTATCGCCGGGCGGATGTTCGCTGCCCCAAAGCCGCCAACGGCGGGAAGGCGCACGGAAAGAGAGCTTTGCCGGCCCTCTGGAAGCCCAGAAACGCATGGATGGGCGGCGCGCCCTTTCCCGGTGCCTTCCGCCCCTCCCCCGCTATCCTTCGCTCCTGATTTTCACGCTCATGCCGGGGCGGACATTCTGCCCGCCTTCAACGATAACGAGATCTCCGGGATTCAAGCCGGAAAGCACCTGCCACGAATCGCCCACGGTACGGCCCACGTCGACAAGCCGGACTTCCGCCTTGCCGCCGCCGTCCACAAGGAGCACGGAAGCCTGCCCCTTCGGGTCGCGCCGCAGCGCCCGCTGCGGAACCAGCAAGGCGTTTTCATCCACGCCTTCGGTGATGACCGCGCGCACGTACATGCCGGGCAACAAAATATGTTCGGGATTGGGGAACAGGGCGCGCAGGGATACCATGCCGGTGCTTTCGTCCACGCTGACGTCCGTGAACTGCAGGCGGCCCTCATGCGGATACATGGCGCCGTTTTCGAGCTTCAGGCGGACAGGCGCTTCCTCGGCGAAGGAACGCAGCTCCCCGTTGGTGAACTGGGCGCGCAGCCGCAGCAAATCCTGGCTGGACTGGGTGATATCCACATACACCGGGTCAAGCTGGCGCACGGAGGTCAGCGCCTGCGCCTGATTAGCGGTCACCAGCGCGCCGGGCGTAAACGCCGACTTGCCGATACGCCCTGAAATGGGGGAACGGACTTTCGTATATTCCAAATTGATGCGGGCGGTCTTCACGGCGGCACGGTTCACCGCCACATCCGCCTCGGCCTGCTTGAATGCGGCCGCCTGAGTTTCCTCGCTGTATCCATGCTCCTCTGCCAGCTGGGACATTTCCTTCGCAAGATCCTCCTGAGCTTCGGCCTCGTGAAGCTGTGCACGGAGAGTTTCGTCTTCTTTTGATGAGCCGGAAACAACTTCCGGCTC
>URTO01000202.1 GCA_900550745.1 uncultured Desulfovibrio sp.
CTTGGCGGAATCCATAGCCAAGGCATTTTGCCGGTTATTCCTTTGGAACTTCAAGGAAAAAAGCATCAGCCATTTTCCAGGACACAGCCTTTTCCTTTGGCCCTGTCATAGTATGTGGTTGTTTTATCTCCACAGCATGGGAAACTATCGGCTTTTTCTCTGGCTTTTCTGCCGATGGGCTCCGTGCTTGGGGTATTTTATTGGTTATTCCTTTGGAATTTCAAAAAATCAGGCACAACCATTTCCTGTGGCACAGCCTTTCAAGAGCCTCTGTCAGAGTAGATGGTTGTTTCGTTTTAGCAATATACTGAAAATATATGCTTTTTCTCCAGTTTTTCCGCTGGTGGGCTCCATGATTGGCGGATTTTATTGGTTCTTTCTTTGGAGTTTCAAGAAACAAAGCCTCAGCCGTTTTCTACGGCACAGCCTTTCCCCGGATATTCAGCTCCGCCCCGTCCTGCGGGAGGCCTGCGCGGTGGCCTTGTCGCGGCGGATCTTCTGCTTTTTGACGGACGACGCTGTGGCCTTGCTGGATGGCTTGTATTTGGTGAGGGCGGAGGCCACGGTGATGCCTTTGGTGCGGGATTTGAAACCGGCCTCCACAAGCCTGCGGACTTCTTGGCTGCGTATCCCGGCGGATTCGGCGCCGAGGATGACCGCGATGAGGCGGGTATTGCCGCGCCGCACGGTGGAAATGATGTTGTAGCCGGAAGCCGTGACCCAGCCGGTTTTGAGGCCGTCGGCGCCGGGGCAGGCCCCAAGCAGCGGGTTTTTGTTCCTTGTGACCGCCCCCCGGTGCTTGAGCACGCGGACGCGGTGGTATTGGAGCGCGGAGGGGTTGTTTTTAAGGTATACGTATCCAAGCCGCGCCATATCCCTGGCTGTGGTGTACTGTCCGGCGGCGGGAAGGCCGTTGGGCGTTTTGAACGTGCTGGAGGACATGCCTATCTGGCGGGCCTTCCTGTTCATCATTTTGACGAAGGCACGGCCCGAACCGCCGACGCGCTCGGCGACGGCCATCGAAGCGTCGTTGCCGGAAGAGACGGCCATCCCCATAAGCAGGCGTTTCAGGGAAACGCGCTCCCCTGCGCGCAGGCCCATGCGGGAGCCCCCCTGACGCGCGGCGTGCCGGCTGACGCGGATTGAGTCGGAGAGCTTGACCTTGCCGGAACGGATGGCGTCGAACGTCACCATCATGGACATGACTTTCGTGAGGGAGGCCGGGGGGATCCGCGCGTCGGGGTTTTGGGAATAGAGTATTTTGCCCGTGCGGGCATCCATGAGCACGGCGGAGCGGACATTGAGGAGCCGCCCGGAAGCGGCGCTTTGGGCGGTGGCGGCTTTCCGGGCGCTCCGGGCTTCCGCGGCCGGGGCAAGGATGAGGGAGGCGGCTATGAGGAGGAATCCGGCAAAAAGCGGGATTCTCAGGAAGCGGCATTTGGATCGCAGGGAGGTGGACATGCTGGATACGCTCCGGGAACCGTGTCTAGGGAAATGGGGAATCAGATAAGAACCTTATTCCAGCCGGATTGCGATGACAAGGGAAAACAGGCGGGTTTCCCGGCGAAAGGCCCCAGCGGGGCCCACTTTCTCATCAGGAACATAATTCTTTGATATTCCATATTGTTATGCCTATACCCCAACCCGGACGCCATGAGAGTGTAAAAAAAATAGGCTCCCCCCTCTGGACGACATCGAGGAATGCTTTATTTCTTTCGCATAAAACATGACATCATCACCTCTTTACAGGGTGTGAGTCCTCGAGGAGGGACCTATTATGGGCAAAATCATCGGAATCGACCTTGGCACGACGAACAGTTGTGTCTATGTTATGGAAGGCAAAGACCCCAAATGCATCACCAACCCGAACGGCGGCCGTACGACCCCGTCCGTGGTCGCCTTCACCGACAAGGAGCGTCTGGTCGGCGACGCCGCCAAGCGTCAGGCCGTGACGAACTCCAGCCGTACCGTTTTTGCGGTCAAGCGTCTGATGGGGCGTATGGCCAATTCTCCCGAAGTCGAACATTGGAAGCAGCACGCTCCCTATAAGATCGTGGCCGGCGCCAATGGTGCCGCCGTGGTCGAAATCGACGGGCACCAGTACACCCCGCAGGAAGTCTCCGCGACCATCCTGAGCAAGCTGAAAGCCGACGCGGAAGCCTATCTCGGCGAACCCGTGACCGAAGCGGTCATCACTGTCCCGGCCTACTTCAACGACGCCCAGCGCCAGGCCACCAAGGACGCCGGGCAGATCGCCGGCCTCGACGTCAAGCGTATCATCAACGAACCCACCGCGGCCTCCCTTGCCTACGGTTTTGACAAGAAGGCCAACGAAAAGATCGTCGTGTTCGACCTCGGCGGCGGCACGTTCGACGTGTCCATCCTCGAAGTGGGCGACAACGTGGTTGAAGTGCGCGCCACCAACGGCGACACCTTCCTCGGCGGCGAAGACTTCGACCAGCGCGTCATCAACTATCTGGTGGAAGAATTTAAGAAAGAACAGGGCATCGACCTTGCCAAGGACAGCATGGCCCTTCAGCGTCTGAAAGACGCCGCCGAAGCCGCCAAGAAGGAACTGTCCACGTCGATGGAATCCGAAATCAACCTGCCGTTCATCACGGCCGACCAGACCGGCCCCAAGCACATGCTGATCAAGCTGTCCCGCGCCAAGCTGGAACAACTGGTCGCCGACCTCGTGCAGAAGACGCTGGAACCCTGCCGCAAGGCTCTGGCCGACGCCAACCTGAAGCCTTCCGACATTGACGAAGTGCTCCTCGTGGGCGGCATGACCCGTATGCCTCTGGTCCAGAAGACCGTGGCCGACTTCTTCGGCAAGGATCCCAACCGTTCCGTGAACCCCGATGAAGTGGTCGCCATGGGCGCCGCCATTCAGGGCGGCATCCTCGCCGGCGACGTGAAGGACGTACTGCTTCTCGACGTGACCCCGCTTTCCCTCGGCATCGAAACCATGGGCGGCGTGTTCACCAAGCTGATCGATCGCAATACGACCATCCCGACCCGCAAGAGCCAGACCTTTACGACCGCCGCGGACAACCAGCCCTCCGTGTCCATCCATGTGCTGCAGGGCGAACGTCCGATGGCCGCCGACAACATGACGCTGGCCCGTTTCGACCTGACCGGCATTCCGCCGGCACCGCGCGGCGTGCCGCAGATTGAAGTGGCCTTCAACATCGACGCCAACGGCATCGTGAACGTGTCCGCCAAGGATCTCGGCACGGGCAAGGAACAGTCCATCCAGATCACCGCTTCGTCCGGCCTCTCCGATGCCGACATCGAAAAGCTGGTGAAGGAAGCCGAAGCCCACGCCGCCGACGACAAGAAGAAGCAGGAGCTTATCAGCGCCCGCAATCAGGCCGACGGCCTGATCTACGGTACTGAAAAGTCCATCAAGGATCTCGGCGACAAGCTTGACGCGGCCCTCAAGAGCGACATTGAAGGCAAGATTGCCTCCCTCAAGACGCTCATGGAAGGCGAAGACGTCGAAGCCATCAAGAAGGCGACCGAAGAACTGGCTCAGGCTTCGCACAAGCTGGCCGAACAGCTTTACTCGCAGGCTCAGGGCCAGCAGCCCGGAGCTGACGCCACCGCGGGCGCCCAGCCCGGAGCCGGTGCGGCTGGCGGCAAGAAGGCCGACGACGACGTGATCGACGCCGACTTCACCGAATCGAAGTAATAAGAGGAAAGGCAGTGCCTCCGGCGGCTGGGGGGCGAGTCGCCCCCCAGACCCCGACAGTACGGCCTGAAAGCCCGAAACGCCCGGAACTTTTTTTCCAGGCTTTTCGCGCTTTCAGTCCGTTTCTGATCGCGTCGAGTGGTTGCTGTTTGAGGGAGGGGGATTTTCAAAGGCTGTGTCATAGAAAATGGTTGGTGTCTGATTTCTTGAAATTCCAAAGGAATAACTCATAAAATGCCCCAATCATAGAACCCATCAACGGAAAATGAGGTAAAAGGCATATTTTCAACATACTAGGGAAATAGAACAACCATAGGCTATGACGGAACCTTTAAAAAAGGCGGGGAATGACAGGCGGGGAGGAATAGGATAGGGGGAGAAAAACACGGAGGTTGCTTATGAAAGCGATGCGGCGCAAGGATCGGCAAGTATCCGCCGAAGAAGCGATGGAGTATTTGAAAGCCTCGGTATACGGCGTGCTGTCCACGGTCGGCCCGGACGGAGAGCCCTATGGCATACCTTTGACGTATGCGGTTGAGGAAGGCGGCAAGAGTCTCGTGTTCCACTGTGCGCGCGACGGCTACAAGCTGGACTGCTTTGCCGTGAATCCGAGGGCGCATTTTGTGGCGGTGCAGGAAACGAATGTGTTGCCCGAAGAATTTTCCATCGAGTACAAGAGCGTCATGGTATCCGGGAACCTTGAAGAGATCGAAGATCGTGAGGAGAAAATCCGTTGTGCGCAGGTCGTCGGCGACAAGTATTCCACCATCAGTTCGGAAGGGTACGCCAACCGCGCCGTGGATAAGATCCGGGTGTTCCGCCTGAAGATAGAGCATATCTCCGGCAAGCGTCTCGTCAAGGCCGGAGAGCCCGGCATGGGCTATAAAAAAGGGTAGCAAGATGCTGAAAACGGGGAAAAGGCCGGCCTTTTCCCCGTTTTTTTGTATAGAAAGAAAACCGCTC
>URTO01000203.1 GCA_900550745.1 uncultured Desulfovibrio sp.
GGAGAAACTTTCTTAGAAAGTTTCTCCTCCCCCTCCCCAATCGCTTCACATGCCCTTCAAAACGCCGAACCCGGCCCTAGTCTTCGTCAGGATAGACGATTTCGTCGGGCATTTCGGATTCGGGGGTATGGCTGGCCAGCACGCGGCGGCGGGCCGGGCGGCTGCTGGCCACGGGCGCGGCCTCTTCCTCATGCCCTTTACGGGCCATCGAAGGAGTCGGCAGCGTGTTATAGATATTCCAGTAAACGGGCAGGTAGTTCGTGACGATGCCGGGGTTGCTCAGCTTGATGTTCGGACGGAGGAAGGCCGCCAGAGAAAGCGCCAGAGCCCACTGCACGGTCGGGCTGGCCCACGGCGTGGTGGAAGGCTCGATGGAAACGAGCCGCCCGTCTTCGCAAGACAGGCCAAGCTGGTTCAGGAAGCTTTCCACGAGGATCTTATCCACGCTCTCAGGCAGTTTGGGCATGGCCCCGCCCTTCGCACGCACGGCGGGGATCAGGGACAGCGCCAAGCCAAGCGGCAGAAGCGCGGAAGGCAAATCCGTGAGATCATCAACAGGATTGGGCGACGGAAGGGCCTCACCCTCGGCAACGCCTTCGCCAAAGGAGGCGGACACTTCGCCGTCGGCGACGGAGAGGTTCACGCCCAGCTTGGAGAACAGGCCCTTGACGACGTCGCCGCTTCTGGCGTCGCCGGTGGCTTCCCAGTGCCCGGAAAGCTTCACGCGGCCGCCGACGAAGGCGGGCATGGCGAGCAGCGTCGCCGCGGCGACGACATTGATGCCGGGAAGCAGATCATCGGGGAACTGGGCCTTGCCGGGAACCACATGCAGGGAAAGGGCCCCTTCGGTATCCGTGAGGCTCGCCTTGATGCCCGCGCTCTGGAGGATGGGCAGAACCTTGGAGACGATGCTACGGCCTTCGGCGTGCCCGCTCAAGTCGACCGTAACGTCACGCTCCCACCCTGCCGTAGCCACGAGCAGGGCTTCCAGCGCGTCGGCGGGCAGTTCGGCGGGCACGGCCACCTCGGACGGCAGCATGGCGGAAGATTCCAGACGGGCGGGCAGGCCTTCCTGTCCGGGAACCACGCTGGTCAGGCGCGCGCCGAGCAGCGGCAGGAAATGGCGGATCGGGGCCAAGTCCACAAACTTGAGGCCGCTTTCGCCGATAATCTTGAGGCGCGCGGGCCGCGTCACCATCTGGAACAGCATCAGGTACAGGTTGAACGGGTCGTCGCCGACGTGCACCACCTTGTCGAGGATGGACTTGTTGTAGCCGGAAACCGGCTCGCCGCCCTGACAGAGGATGCGCCCGTCCTCTTCCCAGCGCAGGCGTGCGCCGACCTGATTGAGCCCTTTCAGGCACTCCATGACCGGGCCGTTGAGCGGCACGCCGTGAAGGGTGCATTCGGCGGCGCCGCTGGCCGCGAGCACCATGCGGACGC
Organism: uncultured Desulfovibrio sp.; assembly: GCA_900550745.1. Lineage (GTDB taxonomy): Bacteria > Desulfobacterota > Desulfovibrionia > Desulfovibrionales > Desulfovibrionaceae > Bilophila. The sequence goes on from URTO01000203.1 coordinate 1,444, forward strand.
GGGGCAGGCGGTCGGAAGCGGGCGCGGGCAGATCCACGGCAAGCGTTTTGCGGGCCGGGGCGAGATTGAAGGCCGAAGGCTGCTCCATATCGGCGGGGGCGACTTCCACTTCCTGAAGCAGGGCGAAAATCTGGCGGATGAGCTTGGGATCGCGGCTGACCGCGGCAGCGTTTTCTTCCCACGAAGTACGCAGTTCGCGTTCGTGATCCGACGTTCCGGCATTGGGCAGGCGGGTCAGCATACGGCTGCGGCGGGCGATCATCTTGATAAGATCGCGGTCGAGTTCGCGCAGTTCGGCGATGAGGCCGGCCCCTCTCTGCGGGCGGGGGCGGCGCTGTTCGCCGCGGACGGCCCAGTCAGGGCGCGGGGCCCGCTCGGAACGGTCGCGGTTCGACCATTCGGGGCGATCGGAACGGCGGGAGGCCCATTCGGAGCGTTCGGGGCGTTCCGTCCGTTCAGAACGCTCCTGCGGCTTGTTCCGCGGGTCGTTGAAATCTCTGGGGTTGCGGGAATCTCGGGAAGAATGGCTTTTGATGGTCATGGAGGGGTACTCGTAAGAGGTCTGAGTTCAAGACGGGATATGCAGGCTCCACAGGCAAGGCGCAGCTTCGGAACGAACTGTCATATAAAGAACTCATGATACCTCGAAAAGCCCTCACCCGCAAGCGCAGCCCAGTGTTCTTTCCGTCCTGCGGCCCACTTGACAGGGGGCTTCCGCCCACGTTAGGCCGATCCCTAGATGCCCCGCCCACACAGGGCGTTTTCCGGGCCGGGCATCCGTCCCCCGCAGCCCAGAGGAGGCCCCATGTCCGGCTTCACCCCGCTTCTGTTCGCCTATGTCTTTGCAGCCGTTTTTCTGGCGGGCATCGTCCGCGGTGCGACGGGATTCGGCTTTTCCATGATCATGATCGTGCTCCTGACGCTGTTCTTCCCCCCTGCTCAGGTGGCTCCGGTCATCCTGTTCTGGGAAGTGCTGGCCAGCATCGGACACCTGCCCTTCGTCTACAGGCAAGTCCACTGGAAATCCCTCCGCTGGCTTGCGCTCGGCGTGGCGCTCGGCACGCCTTTCGGGGTTTACTGTCTGGTTTCCATACCCGTGGACGCCATGCGCCTGATCATCAACGCCGTAGTCCTCATCCTCACTTCCATGCTTTACTGCGGGCTGCGGCCCAAGAACGCGCCCACGCCGCCCCAGACCACGGGCGTCGGGCTCCTCGCCGGGATCATCAACGGCGCTTCCGCCAACGGGGGCCCGCCGATCATCCTCTTTTTCCTGTCCAGCCCGCTTGGGGCCGCCGTGGGGCGCGCTTCGCTCATCGCCTTTTTCCTGTTCACGGACGTCTGGGCCTCGCTCTTTTACTGGCAGCAGGGGCTCATCAGCCTTGATACCGTCATCTTTACCCTTGTCTTTATGGTTCCCATGTTCGGCGGCATGTGGTTCGGCAACCGCTGGTTCTCCACCGTCGACGAGGCCCGCTTCCGCAAGGTTGTCCTTGCCCTGCTCATGCTCATTTCCATCGTCGGGCTTGTAAAGGCGCTGTAGCCGGGAATGCGGTGGGGGAAGGAAGGAGAGGCCTTTCTGGAGAAAGCCCTCTCCTCCCTTCCCCCACACCCCCATCCCTCCTCTCCCAAAGACTTTTGACTGGTGGGGAGGCCGCGCGAAAGGAGTTCGTCCCCGCGACAGGTGATTGGCTTGAAAGGCGCTTTTTTTGGAAAGTGCCCCCCACAGCGCCCGCCCTTTCAAGGCTCTTCTGCCGGGCGGCGATGCCTTGCCCGTTCTATATCGGCTTCTGCGGCGACACGCCGAAGGTGCGGAAGCGAAATATGTTGTCCATACGGCGCGCCACAAGGGGCTGTGAACAGGGCTAGGAGGTCTTTGGGGAGGTATGGCGCACGGGGCCGGCCTCCAATGGTGGATAAGAGGGCAGATGTCCCGACTGTCATGGCCCCCAAAAACGGGAGAGGGCATATTCAGGAACCGCCCGGCTAAACCCTTGGTGGCTGCGGTGTTGTATGGGCACTGGCTGAACATGGGCGCATCTGCAATGCCAAGCGGGATGGGCGGCATCATCCCACTGAAGATGGGGCCCGTAAGCGTACCGGCAGCTTCGGATGCCTTGCCGCTCCTGTGGCGCACCTCCCCCTTACAGCAGGCCGTAGTATTGGAATGCCACGATGAGCAGAGGGATGCTCACCGCCGATAAAGCCGTATCAACCACGATGCCGAGCGAAGAATCTTCTGTAGCCACCTGATATTTTTCCGCAATGATATAAGCCGCCACCGCCGTGGGCATGGCTGCCACAATGGTTGCCGAGGCAAGCGCGATGCCGCGCACGCCGAACAGGTAGAGGACGCCGAAAATGAAAAGCGGCTCCACCGCCAGTTTCAGCACATGCAGAGGGAACTGGCGTCTGGCCCATCCCTTTACGAAGCCCTGCGAGGAAGTCATCTGCTTTGAGAGGATCATGCCCATGCAGAACAGCGCGCAGGGGGCGGACGTGGAACCGAGCATGGCCGACATCGACAGGATCGGCTTCGGGACGGCGATATGGAGCAGGCTCACCGCCGCGCCGAGCGCCGAATAAATGAGCAGGGGATTGTGGAGCAGCGAGCGGAGCAGGGACAGGAACACCTCCTTGCGGCCTTCGCCCTTATGCTTCCCGGCTTCCAGCCTGCCGTCCGTGAAAAGCAGGTTCGCGGAGGTCATCACCGCGCAAAGGCTGGCGACGATGGCGGCCTCGGAACTGTCCGGCAGCAGGAGCACCACAATCGGCAGCCCCATGAACGCCGCATTCGGGAAGCTCGACAGCAGGGCGAACACCGAGCTTTCCTCCCAGCGCCTCCGCAGGAAGTTTGAGAAGAGCACGTATGCGAACAGGTAGGTGATCCCGTAGCCGAGCAGGATGCCCCCGACCATGCCCCCCGACATCTGCCCCGCTTCCATGCGGGCAAGCTGGTTGAACAGCATCATGGGCAGGCCGATCCAATAGACGAACTGGTTGAGGCAGCCCGATGTTTCTATGGGCAAAAACCCCATCCGTTCAACGACGATGCCAAACAGGATGATGCCAAATACGGGAACCAGCGTGGAAAGGATGGACAACATGGGAGCCTCGGAAGGATACTGTTTGTTCAATCAATCAGAGTCCGCAAGCTATATACCGTGCGCCGTCGGC